>CAZCPK010000111.1:0-10344 GCA_964500755.1 uncultured Anaerolineales bacterium | reverse complement strand
CCGCGCGTCCCGTCGGCGCCGCCAGGAGCACGGAGTGCCCCTTGGCCTGCAGTAATTGGATGATGCTGCCGGTGATGGTGCTCTTGCCGGTGCCCGGACCGCCGGTGAGGATGCTCACCCGCTCCGTCAGCGCCATACGGATGGCATCGCGCTGCTGCGGCGCGAGCTCGAGCGCCGTACGGCGGTCGAGCCAGTCGTGGGCGGCGGCCCAGTCAAGATGCCGGAAGGTCGTTAGGCGGTCGACGTCACTCTGGGCCAGGCGCCGCAGCTGATTAGCAGCGCCGACCTCGGCGTAGTAGAAAGGCGGCAGGTAGACCGGCGCGGCGTCTTCAGAGGCGCCCTCCGGGGTGGCACCCTCCGGGGCCAGTTCGACGATCAACGTCTCGTCCACCGCCATGCGGTCGACCTGGACAGCGCAGGCGTCCGCGTCGACCTCTAGCAATTCCGCCGCCGCGTGGATCAGCGCGTTGCGGGCCGCGAAGCAGTGCCCGTCGTCGCTGAAGTCGCCGAGCACGTAGCGCAGCCCGGCCCGGATGCGCGCGGGGTCGTCCTTTTCAATGCCCAGCTCCTGGGCGATTTTGTCCGCGGTCTTGAAGCCGATACCATAAACATCGGTCTCCAGCTGATAGGGGTTCTCCCGCACGACGCCCAGGGCCGCGTCACCGTAGACTTTGTAGATCTTGACCGCCAGGCCGGTGCTGACGCCGTGCCCCTGCAGGAAGATCATCAGTTCCTTGATCTGCTTCTGCTCTTCCCAGGCCGTGGCGATCTGCGCGCTGCGCTTCTTGCCGATACCGGGCACCTCCCGCAGGCGTCCCACGTCGTCCTCGATGACGTCCAGCGTCTCCAGGCCGAAGTAGTCGACGATGCGCTCGGCGATGACGGGGCCGACGCCGCGGATCATGCCGCTGCCCAGGTACTTGCGCAACCCCTCGGTGGTGGCGGGCAGGTGCACGCTGTAGCGGCGCACCTCGAACTGGCGCCCGTACCGGGGATGCGTGGTCCAGACGCCCTCCATGCGTACCGACTCGCCGACCTGCACGCCGGTCAACGTGCCGACGACGGTCACCTCGTAGCTCTTACCCTTGGGCACCAGCTTGGCGACGGTGTAGCCGTTCTCATCATTCTGGAAGGTCAGGCGTTCCAGCGTGCCTTCCAGTTTTTGTAGCGGAAACGTCTGATTGATAGGTCAAACCTCCAAAGCAGGAAACGTGAGACGTAATCTGCCCACTTTTCCCTATAAGCGTGCTGAAGCGCGCGCTACAAAACGTGCCAGCTGCGCCTTGAGTTTCGCCAGCGACGGCAGGTGGATGTAGATCATGTGCCCGGATTCGTAGTAGGACATGACGACGTTCTCGCGCAGCTCCGGCTCCAGGTGCAGGTGATCGAAGGTGTATTCGGTGGCGAGGTAGGGCGTCGCCAGGTCGTAGTAGCCGTTGGCGACGAAGACCTGGAGGTGTGGGTTGCGGCACATCGCCTGACGCAGCGTCTCCCCGACGTTGACGTAGCGGTTCTGATGCTCGCCGTAGTCCCAGGGCTGGACGCGGTCGGTGAGGATCTCGTAGGGCAGATCGCTCTCAAAGCCGAGCTCGGCGCGGACGTAGTGGTTGAGCGCGGCGGTGAACGGACCGTGAATCAGGGCGTAGCTGGGGTCGAACTCGAAGTGCTCGCCCGCCGCGTCGCGGTCGATGGCGGTGAAGCGGCTGTCGAGGCGTCCGGCGGTGCGGCGCTGCTCCCGCAGCAACTCCTTGGTGAAGCGGAAGATGTTGATACGCAGGTTGGTCGCACGGACGTAGTCGACGGAGAGGCCGGTGTAGCGGGCCAGTTGTTCGGCGACGGCCTGCTGCTCGTCCCCGGGGAGCGCCCCACCCCGCAGCAGCGCCGGCGCGTAGGTCTCGTACGCGAACGTCTCAACCTCGTCGAGGAAGGCGCGGAGCGGCTGCTGCTGCAGGTCGGCGTCCAACTGCTGATGATACCAGGCGGTCGCCGCGTAGGTGGGCAGAAAGAGCAGCGGCGGGAGGTCGTTGCCCGCCTCGAAGTGGAGCGTCTGGAAGTTGAGCACCGTCGAGATCAGCAGGACGCCGTTGACGTACATACCGTAGCGCTCCTGCAGGAAGCCCGCCAGCTCCCCGGCGCGCGTCGTGCCGTAGCTCTCACCCGCCAGGAATTTGGGCGAGGCCCAGCGCTGGTAGCGCGTGGTGTAGAGGCGGATGAACTCGCCCACCGACTCGATGTCCTTCTCGAAGCCGTGGAACTCCTTGGCCTCGTCCTCGGAAACGGCGCGGCTGTAGCCGGTGCTGACCGGGTCGATGAAGACGAGATCGGTCACGTCCAGTAGCGAATGCGCGTTGTCGACCAGGCGTCCGGGCGGCGGCAAGCGGCGCTGCTCGTCGCCGTCCTCGAAGAGCTCCACCCGGCGCGGCCCGAAGAGGCCCAGGTGCAGCCAGACTGACGAGGAGCCGGGACCGCCGTTGAAGGCGAAGGTGATAGGGCGATTGGCGGCGTCGGCGTCGTTGACGTCGTCCCGCGTGTAGGCGACGAAGAAGAACGACGCCTTGGGCGTGCCATCCTCCTCCTTGAGCACGAGCGTCCCCGCGCGAACGGTGTACGGCACTTCGGTATTCCCGATCAATACGCTGTGGTGCGTCTCAGAGAGCTCCTCTTGAGGCACCCACTTCGTCTCCTCGGACTCCGGTGAGATTTCCTGCGGTTTTGATTCTGGCATACAACACTCCTCTGAAAATAGTCAGGTGGTCACTTGGTCGCCTGGTCGTTTGGTCGCTTGGTCAGATGGTCGTTTGGTCAGGTGGTCGCTTGGTCACTTGGTTAGATGGTCAACAAAAGGGTAACCCTGGCTAAACCCTAATACCATAATAGGCGCTTCCCGTGGGCCGTTGGCCCCCTGGGCCATGGCAGTGCCGTGAAAGCGGCTATGACGGCACTGAAGTACTTACTACCAACCCGTGTTTGTTCCGCTACTTTTTCTGACCTACTTAGTACCATAATTTCAGGTGGTTTGCCATATGAAACGCCTCGAAAACAATCCAGTGGTCAAATCGTCAACAGCTTGGACGCATGACTCTACTGAAAAAACTCTTTCAGCAGAGATGAGGGTCCCTTATGAGAAGTGTAACGCTAATCGCGTGTTTTTCAACCGTCCCGACGGGCAACCGTTTTCGTCCGCCGACTCGCTTCAAAAGCCCTACCTGGTAAAATAGGCTAGCAGAGACCGAGAAAGGAGCAGAGAGATGATCCGTATCGGCACGTCCGGCTGGGTCTATGATCATTGGAAGGGCCCGTTCTACCCCGCAGACGCCCCGGGGGACGAGCTCTTCGAGCACTACGCGGAGCGCTTCGACACGGTGGAGATCAACAACTCGTTCTACCAGCTGCCCGCCGCGAAGACCGTCGCTGCGTGGCACGCACAGGCGCCGGCGGACTTTCGTTACGCGGTAAAGGCCAACCGGTACATCACCCACATGAAAAACCTATTGGAGCCTGAGCAGCACGTGAAGACAATGTTCGACCGGATGGACGCGCTCGCGGACCACCTGGGCCCCTATCTCTTCCAGTTACCCCCTGGCTGGCACGTCAACGTGGAGCGCCTGCGCCACTTCGGCGAGGCACTGCCGTCACGGCACCGTTACGCCTTCGAATTCCGGCATGCCAGCTGGTACAGCGACGCCGTCTTCGACCTGCTGGCGGCGCACGACTGCGCGTTCTGCATCCACGACCACGCCGACGCCCCCTCCCCGGAGCGGATCACCGCCGACTTCGTCTATCTACGCTTCCACGGGCGGGAAGGCACCTACGCCGGCAGCTACACGGCGGAAGCGCTAGAGATATGGGCGGAGAAGATCGCAGCGTGGGACGCCGCCGGTCACGACGTCTACGCCTACTTCAACAACGACGCGCACGGCTACGCCGTCGATAACGCCACCGACCTGCAGGAGCGGATCGCAGCGCGGAGCTGACGCCCCGGTCCCCGGTCGCTAGTCCATGATCTTCTTCCGGGCAGCCCGGGCCTCCGCCTTGACCTGCGCCTCGTCGATGGTCAGCAGCTTACGGTCCCGCATCACCATCCGCCCGTGGATCAAGACCGTCCGCACGTCGAGCTTGTTGGTCGAATAGACGAGGTGTGACGGCAGATCGTAGAGCGGGGTCAGGTGCAGCTGATCCAGATCGACCAGGATGAGATCCGCCCACTTCCCTGCCTCAAGCGAGCCGATTTTATCGCCCAGACCCATGGCCCGCGCGCTGCCCCGCGTCGCCATGTGCAGCACGGCCTCGGCGGGCACGACGGTGGGATCCTCGCGCACGCCCTTGTGGATCAGCCCGGCGGTCCGCATCTCGCCGAACATGTCGAGGTCGTTGTTGCTCGCCGCGCCGTCGGTGCCGAGACCGACGTTGACGCCCGCCGCCAGCAGCTCGGGCAGGCGCGCGATACCGGAGCCCAGCTTGAGATTCGACTCGGGGCAGTGGACGATAGACGTGCCGCGCTCGGCGAGCAGCGCAATCTCGTCGTCGCGGAGATGGACGCCGTGGGCCAGCAGGGTGCGTGGTCCCAGCAACTTCAGGTCGTCGAGCAGCTCGATGGGCGTCATGCCAAAGCGCTCGGTCACCGTCGCGACCTCTCCCGCCGACTCCGAGGCGTGCGTCACGAAGGGCACCTCGTATGCCTCCGCCAACTCCCGGCACTGATCGAGCATCTCACGCGGCACGGTGTACGTCGCGTGCGCCTGGACGCAGCGCGCGATCAGCGGCTCGTCGGCGTAGCGATCCAGGTAGGCGCGCGCCTCGGACAAGCGATCCTCGGGGCGGATGCCGTCGGGGCCCACGAAGTCTACAAACGAGGGTCCGTCCTGCAAACGAAAGCCCACCTCCAGAGCGACCTCCGTCGTCGCGTCCCGGTTCCAGTACATATCCGAGACCGCCGTCGTCCCGCCGCGAATAAGCTCCGCGAAGGCCAGTCGGCTGCCGATGCGGACGTTTTCGGCGTGCGCGTGCGCCATCTCGACCTTCCAGATGCGGTCGAGCCACTTCTCGAGCACCATGTCGTCGACCATGCCGCGGAAGAGCGTCATCGCCACGTGCGAGTGCCCGTTGATCAACCCGGGCATCACCACCGTGCCGCTGGCGTCCAACTCGGAGGTCGGCTCCACCGCAGCGCGCACCGCCTCGGTCGGTCCCACACGGACGATCTCCGCGCCTCGAATCGCCACGGCCCCATCCTCGTAGACATTACCGGCACCATCGAGGGTAAGCACCTGTCCGCCGTAAATGAGTAGATCCACTTCCTGTCGCGTCTGTGTCATGGAAACTCCCTATTACTCCTTCAAAAATGTCAACGGATTGAGCGGATTAAACAGATTGGATAACTAAGTGAAAATCAGTTACATACGCTTAATCCGTTGATTTAAATTTTCATGCTTGGATGGTGTGCTCAAGCACCGGTGTCTCCTAGGAAAAGAGCGGGCCGGTCGCCCGACCCGCTCATCGATCAAAAACCCTACTCAACGTACTCCTCTACGAACTGCTCCCGTCCAGAGAGCATGAACCCGCTGACGATCACCAGGATCAGGAAGGGCGCAACGCCCAACCAGACGCCGATCTGTGAAGCTTCACCGGCGCCAAAGCCAAAGAGTTCCTGACTGTACAGCCCGGTGGAGATACCCAGACCTACCGCCAGTCCGCCCAGCGCGCCGACGATCATCAGAATCGCGCCCAGCTGCTTGGCGAAGCCCTTGGAGACGTCCTCTTCACGCATAATTTCGGTCCACAGCAGGTTCCACCGCTTGATGCGCGGATAGAGCAGCAGCAAGAGAGGCGGCCCCAGGACGGCCTCGGCGATGAAGTTATTGAGCGTGATAATGATACCCAGAGCGGCGAAAGGAATCATGCCCACCAGATCCAGATACCAGGCAATGAAGATCGCACAAGCCGCAGCAGCGACCAGCACGTAGAGCAGATACGCCAATAACTTGCGGAAGGAATTGGTGTTGGGTGAGATGTCGTCCTTGGGAACGATGCCCAGGGCGCCCCACATCTTATAGGGAATGTAGGCCAGATAGAAGTTGCCGATCAAACCGGCGATGCTTCCCCAGCCCAGGGTGCCGCCCAAGGCGTCCCCGATCAAGTTACCAATCGCCGAACCCCAGGCGCCCGCGGGCCCAAAGAGCAACCCAAAGACCGCCGGGAAGACGTTCGCCGGTCGTACCTCGGTAATGCCCGGGATGATGGGAATCCCTCCCTTGAAGGCGATCAACAGCGCAGCATAGATCGCAGCCGAGAGTGAAACCAGGATAATCATTCGGGTGTACTTCCACATCTTGATGGTTTCTTTCATCGCACAACCTCCTGACAAAATAAGAAATTAAGAATATGAACAAGCACCATGTAAACGCCACTTCTCCGCATTTGCGCCGGGCATCACCTCCTTATTTGAACTCGTGATTGATATCCACATCAATCCACAGGAGGCACTAGACTTCCTCCTCTGGTGGATGCATAATCATAACCGCCGATTCACAGGTGCACTGATCCAGCACACCTTTATTCAAAACATCGACAAAGAGAGCGAGCAAGGCGCGCTCCTTATCTTCCAATCCCCGCACGATCTCCAGCTCTTCTTGTAGGCCGGCGCCCCAGTTGATAGATAAGGCCACGGCGGCGTAGTGCATACCCAGCTCCCGGGCCAGGGGCGCTTCCGGCACACCGGTCATGCCCACGACGTCGCCCCCCAACTGCTCGTACATGCGCACTTCAGCGGCGGTCTCGAAACGCGGCCCGTCGGTGCAGACATAGGTGCCCCGGGGCATCAGCTCCAGCTCGTGCTTGGGCGCCAGCGCTAACAGTCGTTTGCGCAGCGACGAACAGTAGGGCAACGTCATCTCCGTATGGGCCAGCCCCGATGCGCCGCCATCATAAAAAGTAAACGCTCGACCCTCGGTGAAGTCCATGAACTGATCCAACACCACCAGCGAGCCCGGCTCCACGTCCAAGCTGAGTGAGCCAACCGCGAACGTCGCCAGAATCCGCTCCGTCCCTAGCATTTGCAGCGCCTTGAGGTTCGCCCGATAGTTGATCTTGTGGGGCGGCACCCGATGTCCCGGACCGTGGCGCGGCAGGAAAACAATGTCCTCCCAATCATCCGTGCCATCGTAGTAGGCAACGTTGCCATACGGCGTCTCGATGCGCTTGAGTGACATCTTGCCCTGCATCAGACGGTCGAAGCCGGTGCCACCAATAATAGCTTTCGTCATACTTACCTCCCTCGCGGATAACGCGCGTCAATATCGCACCTTTTAGAAACGGATCAACCCATCAATCATGCCGTACCCCGCAATCTTGAAATAGGTCACCACGCCAAAGAGAACGACGAGGCACACCATCATAATGTAATCGTTGCGCTTGAATTCCGGTTCAAGGTAGAACGTACGCTCTTTTTCGGCACCGAAGCCCTTCGCCTCCAGGGCCATGCCGAAAGTGTTAGTGCTGCGAATCGTGGAGATAAAGACCGGAATCAAGAGTGGGATGTATTTCTGCAGCCGCTCGAAGACATTGCCGCTATCCAGGTCGAGTCCGCGACTGCGTTGCGCCTGGGCGATGGTCTGCGTGCTGCCGACAATGGTGGGGACGAGGCGCAACGCCGTAGAAATCGCGAAGCCGACGCGGTAGGGCAGCCCCAGTCTGATCATCCCGGTCACCATCTCTTCGCTGCGAGTCGTACTGAGAAAAACCATGCCACTGGTGATCAAAGAAAGCATCACCAACGTCCGCGCGATGCTGTATTTCACCGCCTCAACCTCGAAGATCCAGAAGAGCTGCGTCTCCCCACCGGAAAAGAGCGTCCACATGATCAGACTGGAGACTGTCAGGACCACAAGGATATAACGAATGCGTTTCAAATTGACTAGAGACCGCGCCACCCTCCCCCAAATCAGAACCAATAGACTAAGGGGCAGGACCCAGAGGGGATCATAGAAATAGAGAAGCAGCACAAAGGCAGTCATTAACATGAAAATTTTGGTGCGCGGGTCGAGCCGATGAATAACTGTATCACGATCGAGATAGATCTCCGAATCCATTATGCTTCTCCTACGTCAGTACAATGAGCAAGTTCTGAAACATTCAACACGGTATTTCCCAAACGATTGGAGAAACTGACAATCTGCGGCGGACGCAGATAGGCCTCACGCAGGATCTCCTCTTCCGAAAAGACCTCCCGTGTTGTGCCTTCCAGAATAACCTGACCGTCTTTGATGACGAAGACGCGGTCAGCGTACTCCGAGACCACCCACATATGATGGGTCACGAAGATCACGGTGCTGCCGCGCGCGTTGAGCTCGCGCACGAGATTCATCATGCTGCGCTGCTCCAGGTAATCAAGACCCGTGGTCGGTTCATCCAAGATCAAGACGTCGGGCTTGGCAGCCAGCACGGAGGCGACCGCCACCCGCTGGCGACCGCTCTTCGTCATACTGAAGGGGTCTTCGTCCTCCATCCCACTTAGGTCCACAGCCTCTAGGGCCTCTGCCACCCGCTCCTTGATTGTCTCGTCATCCATCTCTCGGAGCCGGAGCGTATAAGAGACCTCGTCGAAAACGGTCTCGGAGAAGATCTGATGATCGGGGTTCTGGAAGACGTAACCCACTTTCTTCCCAAGCTCAAAGACGCCTTGCTCAGTCGTCAGCTCCCCCTCCACCTCGACCGTGCCTTCGGTCGGCATCAGCAAACCGTTGAAGTGCTTCACCAGCGTCGTTTTGCCGCTGCCGTTCTGCCCCACGATAGCGATAATCTCGCCCTGGTGGATCTCAAGATCGACGCCCTTCAGCGCCTCGACCTCTTCGTTGTAAGTGTGTTTCAAGCCGGAGCAGCGAATCAAGACCTCACCGCGCTGTTCGCGACGCGCCGCGTCAGCCGCCAGCACTTCCTCGTAATGAGAGGTCGACACATGCCAGCCCCGCTCCTCATAGATAGCTAGACCTTCATCAACCGTGAGCGGTAAATCCGAAACCTCCATGGTATTGAAGAACGCTGGAACACCGAGCGGGCGCACACCAACTTGCTCTAGGAGCGCTACGTCTCGCAGTATCTCATGCGCTGGCCCCAAGTGAACGACCTTCCCATCCTGCAGGAGCAAGATACGATCGGCGAAGAGCGCCTCCTCTGTCTCATGCTCGACCACGATCAACGTCAGATCGGCTCGCTCCCGCAACTCGTCTGCAATGTCAAAGACGCCGGCCTTGCTGATGGGATCAAGATCGGTCGTCGGCTCATCCATGACCAGTACGGGCGTCTGCATCGCCAACACCGAGGCGATGGCCAGCTTCTGCTTCTGTCCGCCGGAGAGCGTGGAGGGCGAGCGGTGCTTAAGATCCGCCAGCCCCACCAATTCGAGGCTCTCATCAATGCGCCGGGCGATCTCGTCGTGGGGAACGGCGAAATTCTCCGGTCCAAACGCCACCTCTAGCTCCACATTGGTGGAAAACAGCTGGGCCTCAAAGTCCTGGAAGACCATTCCGATCTTTTTTGACATCTTCGCCACCAGGATCTCTTCAGGATTTTCTCCCATCACCTCGACACGGCCCTCATACTGCCCCCGATGAAAGTGAGGGATCAAACCGTTGAATGAGGCGGCCAGCGTGCTTTTTCCCGCTTCAGAGTGCCCCATGACGACAAGAAACTCGCCCTGGGGAACGTCGAAAGAGATCCCATCCAGGGCGAAACGCTTTGTGCCACGGTATCGAAATCGTAGATCGTCGACAGAAACGACAGTTGTGTCCATACATAGCCTCTTAAGAACTCAATAATACATGGATACTCACATCAACAAGACCAACTTAATGGAAATCAATGATTTAGACTCCAACCGCGGCATTTATGGATTGGCCTGATACCAAGGAGCTCCAATGTAACAATGGGAACGATGCCTATCTAGCTGCACACAGATAGTATGCGCCAGCAGCTCTTAATCGACAAAGGAAGATCATACTGCAGGAGAGATCAAGATAGTGGTTAATCCATCTTCCAGTACCTTGTCAGGTTGTGACCAGAGAGAATTCTTCTCGAAAAGTGGGTATCTTTTCATCATCGTAGGCTAAATAAGGTTTCCCTGTCCTTGCGGACAAAAAAGAAACAGGATTTCCAAGCGCTTCCATACAGTAGAATTTACATTGATGAAGCAACTTGTCGGCGATCCGAGGTAAACGCGTGTATTAACCAACTTTTAATCAAGTTAGATTCATTATAGAAGCAAATCTGAGCGTGTCAATAAGGCGTCTATTGGTACAGCGATGAAGAATAGTGGAGTAATCGAACCATAGTCTGGGCTGTACGAGCGAG
>CAZCPK010000110.1:0-10403 GCA_964500755.1 uncultured Anaerolineales bacterium | reverse complement strand
TCGCTTACGGGCGTTGTGAGGCAGCGAGGCCGTTTTCGTTCGTCGACTCGCTTCGGAATCCCGATTAGCCGTAAGTCTATTGTCGTCCGCGGCATCCAGCGGTTTTTCATCACAGAGAGCGCCGAGCACGCAGAGAAAGAATTGGTTTTTCTCTCTGTGCTCTCTGGGGGCTCTGTGGTGAGATGTGGGCACGCACCAAACGCTAGCGCTTCAACAAGCGGACGATGACGTTGAGCAGGATCGTCAGCAGCAGGCCGATGAGCAGCGAGCTCGCCAGCGGGACGAAGCACGAGAAGCGTCCGTCCTCACTCTCGTAACGGATATCGCCCGGCAGGTTGCCCAGCCTGTTCAGGAACGGTACCTTGCTCAACAGCCAAAGCAGACCGCCCAGGGCTACCAGCAGCAGGCCCACGATGAGCAGCCAACGTCCCAGCGATTCCAACGAAAACATACCCGTTCTCCTGCCCCTCAGCCGTTGACCAGCCGTCGCGCGATTTCGTTGTGCCGCTCGACGAGAGGCGGCAGCTCCAACGTCAACAACCGACCGTCCTCGACGACGATGCGCCCGTTGATCACCGACAGGTCGACGCGCTCCGGCGGTTGGCAGAAGACCGTCGCCGCCAGGGGATCGTGGACGGCGCCGCCCGCGAAGGGGAGCGTGTCCAGCCGCAGGCCGACGAAGTCGGCGGCCTTCCCGGGGGCCAGCTGACCCACGTCGTCGCGGCCCAGCACCTCGGCGCCGCCCCGCGTGGCGATCCAGAGCGCCTCCGCCGCCGAGAGCCCGTCGGGGTTGCCCAGGACGCGCTGGAGCAGCATCGCCAGCCGCGCCTCGGCCAGCAGGTGCGAGCCGTCATTGCTGGCGGAGCCGTCCACGCCCAGCGCGACGGGCACGCCCGCGTCAACGTATGCGCGCACCGGCGCGATGCCCGAGGCCAGCCGCATATTGCTGCCGGGACAGTGCGCGACACCCGTGTGCGTCTCCGCCATCCGCGCGATCTCCTCCGCGTTGACGTGGACGCCGTGAGCGAACCAGACGTCGTCGCCCAGCCAGTCGAGCTCCTCCGCGTAGCCCACAGGTCGGTAACCGAACTGCTCCAGGCAGAATTCCTCTTCGTCCTGGGTCTCCGCCAGGTGCGTGTGCAGCTGGACGCCGTAGGCCCGTGCCAGTTTGGCCGACTCGCGCATCAGCTCCTGCGTCACGGAGAAGGGTGAGCAGGGCGCGAGCACCACGCGCAGCATGGCGTAAGGCTCGGGATCGTGGTAGGTCTCGATGGCGCGGCGACTCTCCTTGAGGATGAAGTCCTCGTCCTCGACGACCTCGTCGGGCGGCAGGCCCCCGTCGCTCTCGCCCAGGCTCATGGAGCCGCGGGCGGCGTGGAAGCGGATACCGATCTCCTGGGCCGCGCGGATCTCGTCGTCGACCCGCGCATCGTTAGGATAGATGTAGAGGTGGTCCGAGGAGGTGGTGCAGCCGGAGAGCAGCAACTCCGCCAGGCCGACCTTGGCGCTCACGTAGACGGCTTCGCTGTCGAGGCCGGCCCAGATAGGGTAGTGGACCTTCAGCCACTTGAAGAGGACGGCGTCCTGGGCCGCCGGGACGTTGCGCGTCAGCGTCTGGTAGAGGTGGTGGTGCGTGTTGATCAACCCCGGAAGAATCACCATGCCCGCGGCATCAATGACCTCGTCGGCGTCGCGAGGCAGGTCGCCGGTGGACCCCACCTGCTCAATGACGTTGTCGCGCACAAAGAGCCCGCCCTCGGGGAAGCGGCGGCGCTCGTCGTCCATGGTCACCAGCAACTCGGCATTTTTCAGCAGTAACGTGCTCATCTCATCTCCTTACATAAATTGGTCAAAGGTCGGAAGTCAAAGGTCTAACGTCCAACGTGAGAATAGTCTATGGCTTACTCGCGGACATATCCCTCTGCCTCGATCAGGTCCTGCGCTTCGGCGGTGCGCAGCCACGCCTGCAGCCGGGCCGCGGGCGCGTCCGACGGTCTAGCCTCGCGCACGACCGCGTAAATCTCCGTCGTGAGCGGATAGCTGCCGTCTTTGATGGTCTCGGCGAAGGGCATGACTCCATCGATGCTGATTAGCTTGACCTGCTCGTGCGGGAAGATCTGCGTCGTGTAGAAGTAGCTGGCATAGCCCAGACCCTGGGGATTGCCCGCGGCCTCGGGGCGGTCTTCGACGAGTGCCTCGGCCCCGCCGATGGCGTGAATGGGTCCTTCCATGTCAAAGATGACGAGCTCCGGGCTGTCGATCAACTCGGCGCCGTCCATGACGTCCTGCTGCATCAGATCTTGGCTGCCGTTGTTGGATTCGCGCCGGTAGGGGGTGATGGGCTCGCCCTCGAAAGAGCCGCGCGGCCAGGTGGTCAGCTCGCCGCTGTAGATCCGGCGGAGTTCGTCCTGGGTGAGGTTCTCGATGGTGTTGTCGGCGTGCACCTGGAAGACGAGCGCGTCCAGGGCCACGGGCTGCGCGTCCAGGATGACGCCGGCGGCCGCTGCCCCTTCCAACTCCGCGTCAGTGGGTTGCCGGAGGGTCAGGATAAAGTCAACGCGACCATGGATCAAGTTCAGGTAGGCGCTGTGCGTGCCGGAATGCGTGAGGGTCTTGGGGATGGCGGCCTTTTCGCTGTCGGCGACGATGGCGCGAAAGCCGGTCGTCCAGGTCTCCCACCGGCAGGTCTGCTCATGGACGTGACACGCGACCCAGCGCTGCATCGGCAGCGTGGCGCTGGAGCCGTCAACGTCGGGATAAGCGTCGGGCGCGGGCGGGGCGACGGTGGAGCCGCACCCGGCCAGGATAAGCGTGAACAACAGAACAAGGGTCAAGCGTTTCATTAACGTTAAAGCCTCCTCAAAATCATAGAGTCAAAAGTCGAAAGTCAAAGGTCAAACGTCTGACGTCCTAACGTTCAAACGTTAGGACGTACCGATGGCATGCGTCTCAATCGAGTAACTTCGCCAGAAAGAGCTCGTCGACGTAGTGATCGTCGATCCAGAACGAGTCGCGTTTGTTGCCCTCGATGCGGAAGCCCAGCTTCAGGTAGAGGCTGAGCGCGCGCCGGTTCTCCGCGAGCACGGTCAGATCCAGGCGGTGGAGCCCCTGGGCCAGCGCCCACGTCTCCATCCGCTCGAAGAGGCGCGTGCCCAGGCCGCGACCGGTGTAGGCCTCGCGCAGCGCGACCACGATGTGCGCCCGCTTCTGGATACGGCGGAAGTCCCCACCGATGGCGGAGAGATAGCCGACCAGCGCGCCTTCGTCCTCGACGACGAAGATGTTCTTGTTGGCTTTATCCTGCACGTCGCGCAGCCGCTCCTCGACCTTGGCGACGCTCTCTCGGCGCTCTCCCGGCTCCAGCAACAGATAACGCGCCTCGTCGTCCAGCGCCCGGCGCAGCGCCAGGAACGCCGGGGCGTCCTCCACACGAATCTCTCGAATGTTCGTCATAGTCTCTCCATCGTTCGCTTTCAGGTTGTGCGCTCTCCAGTTTAACACAAGGTACAGCAGAGAAAAAGTCCTCGTCGTTGTCGGTGTCGTCCTGACGGCGTTAAAACGATCTCCACCGCGTCAAAATCGTCTCCAACAAGTGAAAATCCTTTCTTCATAGATATATAACGCCCGACATCGGATTTCTTGGAGAAATCCGATGTCTACAGACCACCGAGCTGCCCATCCCACATTAGATTCTCGACCGATTCTGTGGTATCGTTGAGGGAGAATCGATAATTTGGGAGGTTGACATGGGGAAACGTACGCGCTGGTCTATACTGCTGTTGCTTGTGAGTCTGTTGTTGTCGTCAGGGACCGTTCGCGCCGGTGACGGTAATCTCGCCGACGCGGCGCTGACGCTGTTGACGGACGCGGAGCTGCCGCCGGTGCTGGACGTGCAGGCGGTCGGCGACGCGCTGACCGTCTGCCTCGACGTGGCGCCCGCGTCGCTCCGGGCCGACGGGGGGCTGGGCGCCGAGCAGCTCGAGGCGGATGTGGCCCGCACGCTGCTGCCGCTCGACTGGCGCGCGCTCCACGTCCACGCGCGCGATCCCGCGGACGACGTCTGCAAACCCCTCTCCGACTTCCTGCCGGCGCCCGAGATTTCGGCGCTCACGTCACCGCGGGCCGAGCGCATCACCCCGGCGCCCTCGCCGCTGGCGGACGTCTTCCCCCGCTCGCTCGCCGGCAAGACCGTCTTCGTCAGCGCGGGGCACGGCTGGCAGTGGAACGGCTGGGCCTGGCGCACGCAGCGCCCCCCCTATCAGGAGTTTATCGAGGATCACAACAACGCCGAGGTCGTCAACCAGTACCTCATCCCCTACCTGGAGAACGCCGGCGCGACGGTGATCCCCGTGCGCGAGCGCGACTGGAACGCGGCGCGCGTCGTGGTCGACGATCAGGACGCGGGCTTCAGCATCACCGGCGCCTGGAGCGTCAGTGCACTGCCGGGCTACCAGGACGGCGACTATCACTTCGCCGAGACCGTCACGGAGACTGCCACCGCCACCGCGACCTGGACGCTGGAGGTGCCCGCGCCGGGGGACTACGCGCTCTACGCCTGGGTGCGTCCCGGCACGAACCGGGTGTCCGACGCGCATTACGTTGTCCACCATGCCGGCGGACAGTCGGACGTCCGGCTCGATCAGCGCATCCGTCCCAACACCTGGCGCTATCTCGGCACCTTCCCCTTCCACGCGGGCAGCGCCGCCGTCACGGTCGACAACGGCTCGGCGGAGGCCGGGAACCACGTCGTCGCCGACGCGCTGCGCCTGGGCGGGGACGTCTTCGACGACCTGACCGGCATCGACACCACCGCGTCCGCGCCGCCGTACGAGCCCTGGTGGGAGACGGCGACCTTCTACTACAGCCAGTGGATGGGCATGACGCAGCCCTACGGCGACGTGACGGCGCGGCCCATCTACTCGCGCTGGCAGCACGCCGGCGTCGACGAGGACGCCGTCTACATCTCCTGGCACACCAACGGTTACAATGGTGACAACCACGTGATCAGCGGGACCATCTCCTACGTCCACGACGGCTCGACCTATCCCCGCACCGAGGGGAGCCCGGAGCTACAGAACGCCGTACACACCGAGTTGGTGCACGACATCCAGACAGGCTGGTCCGAGAACTGGGTCGATCTAAAGCAGCGGGCGCGCAACCTGGGCGAGGTGCGGTTGCTCTGGGACGCTGAGGACCAGAGCAACCACCTCCCTGGTGTGCTGCTGGAGATCGGCTACCACGACAACGAGCACGACGCCAACGCCCTCAAGGAGCCGCTTTTCAATAAGCTGGCAGCCCGCGCCGTCTACCAGGGTATCGTGCACTACTTTGGAGAGAAAGATAACGTCGACCTGGTGGAAGCGCCGGAGCCGCCCACCCACCTGCACGTGCGGAACGTCGGCGGCGGCACGGGCGCCGTGCACGTCGCGTGGCAGCCGCCGGAGACCGGCGCCGAGAGCGGCGGGCTCTACGGCGACGCCGCCACGGGCTACCGCGTTTATACCAGCCCCGACGGCTTCGCCTGGGGTGAGCCCCTCACAGTGACCGGGCTGGAGACGACGCTCACCGGCTTTGCCGAGGGCGAGACGGTCTACGTGCGCGTGACGGCGACCAACGACGGCGGCGAGTCGTTCCCCACGGAGACGCTGGGCGCGCGGGTGGGGGACCACGCCCCGCTGCTCTTGGTCAACGGCTTTGACAAGCTCAACCGCTTCGGCCTGGTTGAGGAGATCGATCCGACCGAGGGCTACAACCTGCGCCTCTGGGAGCACCGCGTCAACAGCCGGAGCTACGTCGTGCACCACGGCGACGCGATCCCGCAGGACTACGCCTGGGACAGCGCCAGCAACGAGGCCGTCGCCGCCGGGGACGTGCGGCTCACCGACTACACCGTCGTCGACTGGATCCTGGGCGAGGAGTCCCTGGAGGTGGACGGGACGCTCAACGCAGCTGAACGGCTAGCGCTTACTCTCTTCCTGGAACACGACGGCGCGCTGCTGATCAGCGGCGCGGAGCTGCTCTGGGATCTGGTCGATCAGGTTCGAGACCCTGACTTCGCGCGCGGGCAGCTCCTCACGGACTACGCCGCCGATGACGCGGGCACCTACGCCGTGACGCCCACGGCGGACGGCGCCTTCGCCGGGCTGGCGCCCTTCATCTTCGACGCGCCGGAGGAGTACGACGCCGACTTCCCCGACGTCCTCACGCCACTGGGCGACGCTGCGCCCGCGCTCACCTACGCGGGCGGCACGGGCGGGGTCGCGGCGGTGCAGTACGCCGCCGGCTGTCGACGCACGCTCGTCTTAGGCTTCCCCTTCGAGGTGATCCGGCCCGCCGCCCGCCCGGACGTCATGGCCCGCGCGCTCGACTTCCTCGACGAATGTGTCACGCCGCCGGTGGAGGCCGCCGAGACCGGGATCACCTCGCCGGGCGACGGCAGCTACGTCAACGCCGTGCCCGCGTTCAGCGGCTGGGCTTCGGGCGACGGCCTGCACCGCGTCGAGGTGCAGGTGACGAACGCGCTGAGCCAGACCTGGGACGGCGGAGCTTGGGTGACCCCGACGACGTGGCTGACGGCGACGGGCGCGCTGGACTGGCACTACACGCTGCCTACGTCGTTGGACGACGGCGCGTACACGCTACGCGCCCGGACCGTCGCCTCGCAGACCGACGCGACGCCCGCGCAGACGATCTTCACGCTGGACACCGTCGCGCCCGGGGAACCGACGCTCATCACACCCACGCACGGCATCACGCTGACCTCGCTGACGGCGACGCTGCAGTGGTCGCTGCCGCCGGACGACGGCGCGCCGCTGGCCTACGACCTGGTGCTGGACGGCATCACGCGGGCCGTGGGCAGTCCTACGTACACCACCGCCGTCGGCAGCGGAGCGCACAGCTGGCGCGTCCGCGCCGTCGATGCGGCGGGCAACGTCGGCCCGTGGTCGGTCGAGGGCCACTTCAACGCCGAGCACGCCACCGTCTTCCTGCCCCTCGTCCTGCGGAACTACGCCCCGGCGGTCGAGCCGCCGCCCACCGACTGCACCACGTGGCTGGCGGAGGACTTCGAGGGCGCCACCGACTGGACCTTCAACAACCTGGCGGCGACGGTCACCGAACCGGTCCACGGCGGCGCGCACGCCGTGCGCGTCGGCGTCCCGTCAGGAACGCCGGGGAGCGAGAGCTACTCGTCCATCATGCGCACATTGGAGCTGCCCGCCGACGCGGAGAGCATCACGCTCACCTACTGGGCCTATCCCATCCTCGAGGACAACGACCCCGACGACTTCCATTACGTGGGTCCGCAGGGCGATCTGACCGTCGACTGGGCCGATACCTGGTCCTGGGAGGAGCGCACGCTGGACCTCTCGGCCTACGCCGGCGAGAGTATCCTCTTCTTCTTTGGGACGAAGAACGACGCCGACGACAGCACCGCATCGCTCACGGTTGATGATATCCGTATTGAAGTTTGCTATTGAGGGAAGGAGCCTATGTCAGATTTGCCTACGATCACGGAAGGGATGATCATGCAGCACGTTTCATCGCAGTCTTTTGAACGCGGAAAACGTTACTATAATCAAGGCAACGTCGGCTCCGTCGTGCGGCGGGGGCAGTCTCTGATCGGTGAGGTGTGGGGCTCGCAGTACGATCCGTATCGGGTCGAGGTGACCTTCGACAGCGCCGGGATCACGGGGGCGTTTTGCTCCTGTCCCTACGATTGGGGCGGCTGGTGCAAGCACGTCGTCGCGGTGCTGCTGACCCTGATCCGGGAGAAGCCGGGCGTCGAGGAACGTCCCACGGTCGACGCGCTGCTGGCGGATCTGAATGCCGAGCAGCTGCGCTCGGTGCTCGAGGCGCTTATCACCAACGACGCGACCCTGATCACCGAGGTCGAGACGCTCATGGCGCAGTGGCAGGATGTCGAGAGCGGAACTTCGGGTGTGTCGAAGCGCGGCGTCGACCCGGCGGCGTTTCGACAGCGCGTCCGTTGGATCCTCCACAGCCTGGACGGGATGCGCGCCTCCGAGGCCTATTGGCACGTGGGAGACGTCGTTGGACAGCTGGAGGACGTTCTGGCGGAGGCGGAGGAGTTGATCGAGGCAGGAGACGCCGACCTTGCCCTGCCGCTGCTGGAGATACTGACGGAGGAGTACGTCGAGGGCTGGTTGGGTCTGGACGACTCCGATGGGTTCGCCGGTCAATTTTTCTACAGCCTGGGTCGCGCCTGGACCGAGGCGCTGCTCTCGGTCGAGCTTTCCAGCGAAGAACGAGAAACGTGGCAGGAAAAGATCGAGCGCTGGCACCGGGAGGTGGACCAATACAGCGTCTATGACGCCTTTCCGCCGGCGCTGGACGTCCTGGAGGAGTATCCGGACGTGACCGAGATCTCCTATTTTCTGGACGAGGAGGGACTGGAGGAGGGGCTGGGCACCTGGCACCTTAGAGACCTGCTCCCGGTGGCCCTGCGCGTCCTGGAACGTCAGGAGCGCTACGACCTTTATCTTGAACTGGCGCGGGGCACCCTTCGTGAGGCGGCCTACGTCACCATGTTGGTCAAGTTGGAGCGCATCGACGAGGCCGTGGCGTACGGCATGCAGGAGTTGCGAGATCCAGGCGCGGTGCTGGCGCTGGCGAAAGCGCTGCGGGCAAAAGAGCATCTGGCGGAGGCATTACGTCTCGCCGAACGCGGCCTGACCCTCGAGGGGCCAAAGGGCGATCTCGCCGCCTGGCTGCGTGACGTGGCGGTGAGCCTGGAGCGGACGGACCTGGCGTTGCGGGCGGCCAAAATCGCCTTTCGGGAACAACCGAATCTCAACGCCTATCTTCAAGTACAGGAGTTGGCCGGCGAGATGTGGCCCGCCGTGCGCGAGGAGCTACTGGAAGCGCTGCGCGACCGCACACCTGACAGTTCACCGGAGGTCGTGGAGGTCTTTCTGCACGCCGGAGAGATTGACGACGCAATTCGCGCGCTGGGCCAATATCCTGGAGACGCGCTCCTGGCGAAGGTCGCCGACGCGGCCGCGTCCCACCGTCCCGACTGGGTGATCCGTCAGTGCCGGACACGGGCGGAGCGCATCATGGACGCCGGTCAATCGAGGAAGTACAGCCAGGCCGCCAATTGGCTGGCGAAGGTCAAGGCCGCCCAGCTCGCCAAGGGAGAGGTCGAGGCGTGGCGGACCTATCTTTCCGCGCTGTTGCAAAAGCACCATCGCAAATACAAGCTCGTGCCCATGTTGAAAAACCTCCGGGGGTAGCCGATGACGCGCCAAGACCGCCTACGCACCGACCTGCGCCGCATCGCCCTGCTATCCGAGCTGCCCGAGGACGCGCTGGCGTGCGTGGCAGACGTCGCTCGTCGCCGGACCTACGCGGAGGGCGAGACGATCTTCCTGGCGGGGGATCGCGTGGAGGCCGTCTATCTTCTCATCGAGGGCCACGTCACGGTCTATCGCCTCTCGCTGGAAGGACGCCGGCAGGTGCTGGTGCAGCTGCATCCGGGACAGGCCTTCAACACCGTGCCGCCCTTTCTCCCGGAGCCGGTGAGTCCCTCGAGCGCCGAGGCGCTCACCGCCGTCGTCCTCTACGCCATCCCCACTGCCGACTACCTGCGCCTGGTGGAGACGTGTCCCCGGCTGGCGCGCGTCATCCTGCAGGACTTCGCCCAGCGCCTCTATCACCTCACCGGTCTGGTCGAGGACCTGGCGCTGCACTCGGTCCGCGAGCGGCTGGCCCGTTTTCTGCTGGAGCACGCCGAAGCCGGGGAGATCACGCGCAAGTGGACCTACGACGAGCTGGCCGAGCGGCTGGGCACCGTCCGCGACGTCGTCGGGCGCTGTGTCCGCGCCTTCGAGGATAAGGAGCTGATCCGGCGCGAGCGCGGGCGTCTGGTGCTGCTCGACCGCGAGCAGCTGGAGGCCGTCGCCGAGGGCCGGGCGTGACAGGAGCGTCTTCCGGCGATATTTTGTACTTTTTCAGATAAATATCTATAAAATACGACTTTTGTCGTAGCGCAGCCGCCGCCTTTCTGATAGAGTGAGAGCGTAGTCAGAAAGGCGGTTTGCTTATGGAGAACACACTTGTACCGGAGATCGATAGGGCGCGGTGCACGCGCTGCGGAGAGTGCGCCATCGCCTGTCCCGTCGACGCCGTCGAGATGACGGCCCAGGGACCGCGCATCGTGCGGCCCGCGGCCTGCACCGACTGCGGCGCCTGTGAGGAGATCTGTCCCACGCACGCCGTGACGCGGCCCTTCGGCATCGTCTGGTCGCCGGAGATCGGGTAAGCGCGTTTTCAAGCAACGGTCTATGCTGTCTGACGCTGTTTGTTGTCAGCGTCTAACGTTGACTCTGGTGAAAAAAGCCTGTTTACCGCAAAGATCACAGAGAGCACAGAGAAAAATTTAG
>CAZCPK010000109.1:0-10423 GCA_964500755.1 uncultured Anaerolineales bacterium | reverse complement strand
ATGGTGAATAAATCTGGAGTAAAGAAACTTTTACGGACTTACTTAGCAGGAGGTACACGTGCCAGAGCACGAGATTTCGGAAGACCGACTCTTCTTCTTTCCAGAGCAGCAGGTGACGCCGGAGCTGCCGGACGTGGAGAGCTTTGTCCTCGATGTGGGCGGCGGTGGCGAGGGCATCGTCGGACGCATGCTGGGCCCGCAGGTCGTCGCCATCGACACAAGCGCGGAAGAGCTGCAAGAAGCACCGCCCGGTCCGCTGAAGGTCGTGATGGACGCAAGCGAGCTCCGCTTCCTGGACGCCAGCTTCGCGCTCGCGACCTGCTTCTTCACACTGCTCTACATCCCCCGGGAGGTACATCCCCAGGTCTTCAGCGAGCTCTACCGCGTGCTGCGCCCCGGCGGACGCCTTCTGCTCTGGGATTTCATAGTGCCGTCGCGCGGCGGACAACAAGAGGACGTGGTCGTCTTCCCCCTGGTCGTGGAGCTGCTGGCAGGCAAGGTGGAGACCGGGTACGGCGCCCACTGGGACGAGCGGGGCCGCGACCTTGCGTATTATCGAACGCAGGCCGAGGCCATCGGCTTCGAGATGGCGAGCCACGCGGTGATGGAGCGCGTCCTCTTTCTGGATCTGCGCAAGCCTGGGGCGACGACGTGACGCTCCACGCGCCCACGGCGTCCGAAGATCGTGATATAATCGAGACGTAAGAACGGTTCCCGAACAGGCCAGTAGACAGATTGGATGATTCATGCAGGTCATTTTAACGCACACCAACGCGGACTTTGACGCCGTCGCCAGCTTGCTGGGCGCGCACCGGCTCTACCCCAACGCGACGCCGGTGCTGCCGCACCGCGTCAATCGCAACGTGCGCGCCTTTCTCTCACTGTACCGCAGCGAACTGCCCTTCGTGGAGCCCGAGGCATTGCAGCGAGGGCGCCGCATTCGCCGGGTGATCCTGGTGGATACTCAGAGTCTCATCTCGGTGCGGGGCATGGCCCCGGAGCTCGATCAGGTGTTGGTCATCGACCATCACAAGCCGCCGAAATCACTGCCGCCCAACTGGGAATTTCGCGGCGAGGTGCTGGGCTCCACGACGACCATGCTCGTCGAGACCATGTCGGCGCGGCTGATGGCGCTCACCCCCATCGAGGCGACGCTGTTGCTGGCGGGCATCTACGAGGACACCGGCGACCTGACCTACACCACGACGACGTCGCGCGACGTGCGGGCCGCGGCCTGGCTGCTGGATCAGGACGCCAGCCTGGAGATCGCCAATGAATTTCTCCACCATCCCCTCTCGCCCCTCCAACACCAGATCTACGAGCAGCTGCTCGATAATATGGAGACCCTTGAGAAGGAAGGCCACGCCGTGATCGTCGCCTGGGCCGACGCGCCCGAAGGGATGCAGGAGGAGCTCTCGACGCTGGCGCACAAGGTGCGGGACCTGTTGGAGCCGTCGGCACTCTTCGTCCTGGTCGATCTGGGCGAAAGCACCCAGCTGATCGCCCGCAGCACCACCGACGACATCAACGTCGCTGAGGTCGCCGAGCACTTCGGTGGAGGCGGACACGACCGCGCCGCTGCCGCGCTGCTGCGCGACCGCCCGGTCGCGGAGGTGGTCGCCGAGCTCCACGAGGTGCTGCCGCGCTTCGTCCGTCCCCGGCTCAAGGTGCGCGACCTGATGTCGTTCAGCGTGCGGACAGTATCGCCGGAGACGAAGGTGGTCGAGGTCTCCCGGCGCATGCTCCACACGGGCCACGAGGGCTTCCCCGTATTAGACGCGGGCCGCGTGGTCGGTCTGGTGACGCGGAACGCCGTCGATCGCGCCCTACAGCACGGCTGGGACCATCAGCCCGTGGGGCGGATCATGAAAGCGGGGGAGATCACGGTCGCGCCGCGGGACTCCGCCGAGCACGTGCGCGACCTGATGATTCAACACGGCTGGGGTCAGATCCCCGTGGTGCAGGACGACGAGGTGACCGGCGTGGTCACCCGCACTGATCTCATCCGCCTGCCGCCCTCTCAGCAGGAGACTGACCGGCGCAAGAACGCCCTGCTGATGGAGCAGGCATTTCCGAGCGCGCTGCTCGAGCTGATTCGCAAGAGCGGCGCCGAGGCCGCGGAGCGCGGCGACCGGCTCTACTTCGTCGGCGGCATCGTGCGCGACCTGCTCCTGGGCGAGCCCATCAGCGACGTGGATCTCGTCGTCGAGGGCGACGCCATTCGCCTGACCGAGACGCTGACGGCGCGCTACGGCGGGGAGATCCGCACCCACCAGCGCTTTGGCACCGCCAAGTGGCTGCTCTCGCCCGAGGTATGGCGCGCCGCCGTACCGGAGGTGACCGAGCAGGAGTTGCAGGCGCTGCCGGACTTCATCGACCTGGTCACCGCGCGGACGGAATTCTACACTCGGCCCACCGCGCTGCCCAAGGTCGAGTGGAGCTCCATCAAGCAGGATCTCCACCGGCGCGACTTCACCATCAACACTCTAGCGATCCGCTTGAGCCCGGGACACTGGGGGGAGATGTTGGACTTCTTCGGCGGCAAGGACGATCTAGAAAAGGGCGTCATCCGCGTGCTGCACAGCCTCAGTTTCGTCGACGATCCTACGCGCATTCTGCGCGCGGCCCGCTTCGAGGCGCGGCTGGACTTCCACCTGGACCCCCGCAGCGAGGCGCTGATCGCCGACGCGCTGCCACTGCTCGATCGCGTCACCGGCGGACGGATCCGTCACGAGCTGGAATTGATCTTCCGGGAGGCGCGGCCCGAGGCCGCGCTTGACCGCCTGCAGGCGTTGGGGGCGCTGCAGCAGATCGACCCCGCGCTGGCTGCCGACGAAGGCGTTCACGAGCGGTTCGTGCGCCTGCGGGAACAGCTGGACCCCGACTTCTGGAAGTTGGATGATGACGACGTGATCTACCTGGCGTGGTCGCTCTTTCTCTACGGCGTCAACGCCCCCGCGCTTGAGCGGCTGGTCGATCGACTGATGATGCCCCGCCGGCTCGCCGACGCGCTCTTTCAGCTGCCTGAGCTGCCGCGCATCTTCGCCGCTCTCGAGGAGACCGAGCGTCCGGGGGACGTCATCGGACTGCTGGAGGGCCTCACGTCACCGCTGCTCGCGGCCTCCTGGATCATCCTCAAGGAGAAGGCGCAGCGCGAGAAGATCGTCCGCTACTGGACCACGTGGCGCCACGTCGAGCCGCTGCTGGACGGGCACGACCTGCAGGATCTGGGGCTGCCGCCCGGCCCCATCTACAGCAAAATCCTGACGGCGCTGCGGAAGGCGCGTCTCAACGGCGAGGTCGAGACCCGCGCGGAAGAGGTGGCGCTGGCGAAACTGCTGGGCGCCGACGTTCTGGAACAGAAGAAGAAAAGTTGAGGTAATGCGTGGCCCGATTTTACCCATCATTTGAATCCCTGGACCTGGCCGACCAGGTCTTCGAGGCCGTCGCCGAGCAGGCCGGCGGCTACACGGGCCGCATCGGCGCGGCCTGGTACTGGCAGCTGTCCGGTGGCATCCTGGTCACCTTCGTGCTGAACTACACGGCGACGCAACAGCGCTGGGATCTGATCCAAGCCGAGGCGTCCTCACCCAACGTCGGCGTCTTCCACGGGGCCGACTTCCCCTTTGCGGCCTACGGGACAGTGCTGACCTCCCCGCCCTTCATCCACGAGCTGGAGGGCGAGGCCGAGTGGTCGAACCGGCTCTACTTCCAGATGGGCTACCTGGTCGAGGATATGGCGCTCTGGTTGAAGATGTTGCGCGCGTCCATCATCGACCCGCAGATCCGCCCGCCCGCCGCCTTCCCCGAGCTCTCCGCGCTGGAGCGGGAGTTGGTCGCTCACGCCGCCCAGACGTTGGATGGAGAATTTCACCTAGAGCAGCTCTACGAAGCTTTCCAGGAGCGGATCTCGCGGCGGCGCCTCTCGGAGCTAGCCCAGCGCTGGGAGGAGTTAGATCTGCTCACCGACGACCGTCCCCGGCGCATCACCGTGGCGCTGCGCGCGCTCGCCGGGGTTACCTATTGAGACGTTGTTTGCTCACTCGTAACAGGAGGTTTCGATGTCCAAACAGGATCTTGAACAGCTCAGTATCAACGCGCTGCGCGTGCTCTCCATGGACGCGGTGCAGAAGGCGAACTCCGGTCACCCCGGCATGCCCATGGGGATGGCGGACGTCGCCTACGTCCTCTGGACGCGCTTTCTGAAGCACAACCCGAACAATCCCCACTGGCTCAACCGCGACCGCTTCGTCCTCTCCGCCGGACACGGCTCGATGTTGCTCTACAGCCTGCTCTATCTGACCGGCTATCCCGTCTCGTTGGATGATTTGAAAAACTTCCGCCAATGGGAAAGTCCCACCGCGGGGCATCCCGAATACGCGCCTGATCTCGGCATCGAGACGACGACGGGGCCGCTGGGCCAGGGCTTCGCCAACGGCGCGGGGCTGGAACTGGCGCGCGCGCACCTGGCGGCGCGCTTCAATCGCCCCGGCTATCCGCTCTTCGATCACTACGTCTACGCCATCGTCTCCGACGGCGACCTGATGGAGGGCATCTCCCACGAGGCCGCGTCGCTGGCAGGTCACCTGGGGCTGGATCACCTCATCTATCTCTACGATAACAACGAGATCTCCATCGACGGCCCGACGGATCTGGCGTACAGCGACGACGTTCCGGGTCGTTTCC
The DNA here is from genome assembly GCA_964500755.1 of uncultured Anaerolineales bacterium. Classification (GTDB taxonomy): domain Bacteria; phylum Chloroflexota; class Anaerolineae; order B4-G1; family SLSP01; genus G713. The sequence goes on along the minus strand of CAZCPK010000109.1, from coordinate 5,737 downwards.
GCGCCTACGGCTGGCACGTCCAGCAGGTCGATGGGCACGATACGCAGGCCATTGACGCCGCCATCCGCGCCGCGCAGGAAGCGGAAGGCCAGCCGCACCTGATCATCTGCGACACCCACATCGGCTTTGGCAGCCCCAACAAGCAGAATTCAGCCATGGCGCACGGCGCGCCCCTGGGGGCCGAGGAAGTGCGGTTGACCAAGGAAGCGCTGAACTGGCCCTCTCAGGAGCCCTTCTACGTGCCCGACGAGGTGGTGGCGCAGTACCGTCTGGCGGTTACGCAGGGCGAGCAGGCCGAGGCCCGGTGGCGTCAAAAGCTCACCCGGTACACGGACGAGTACCCTGAGGAGACGGCCTTACTGCAACGAATCCGGTCGGAGGCGCTGCCCGAGGATTGGGACGCCGACGTTCCCGACTTCCCCGCCGACGTCGGGCCCCTGGCGACCCGTGCCGCCTCTGGGCAGGTGCTCAACACCCTGGCGCCGCGCCTGCCTACGCTGCTCGGTGGCTCTGCCGACCTGATGGGTTCCAACAAGGCGTATCTGGACGGCCTGGGCGAGTTCCGGAAGGGCAACTACGCCGGGCGCAACATCCACTTCGGCGTCCGGGAACACGGGATGGGCGGTATCTTGAACGGCATGGCCCTACACTCCCATTTACGTCCCTACGGCGGCACCTTCCTGATCTTCTCGGACTACATGCGACCGTCCATGCGGCTGGCTGCGTTGATGAAGTTGCCGGTGACCTATATCCTCACCCACGATTCCGTCTTCCTGGGCGAGGATGGCCCCACCCATCAGCCTATCGAGCATCTGATGTCCCTGCGCGCCATGCCCAACTTGACCGTGATCCGCCCGGCGGACGCGAACGAGGTGGCGGCAAGCTGGCGGTTTGCGGTCCAACACAACGGCCCGGTCGCGCTGGTGCTCACGCGCCAGAAGCTGCCCGTCCTGGAGGAGACGCGCGAGCTCGCGGCGGAGGGGCTACCGCAGGGGGCCTACGTCCTGAGCGAGTCGTCGTTCCCGCGCATCGACCTGCTGCTGTTGGCGACCGGCTCCGAGGTGCACGTGGCGCTGGAAGCCCAATATCTGTTGGAGGAGCGCAAGATCGGCGCGCGGGTCGTCAGCATGCCCTGCTGGGAGCTCTTTGACGCGCAATCGGTCTTCTACCGCCTCAGCGTCCTGCCGCCCGACGTTCCGCGTCGCTTGGCTATTGAGGCCGGCGTGACGCTGGGCTGGGAGCGCTACGTTGGAGAACAGGGCGCCGTCGTCGGCATCGACCGCTTCGGCGCGTCGGCGCCCTATCGGAAGCTCCAGGAGGAGTTTGGCTTCACCCCCGACCGCGTCGCCGAGCGGGCCGAGCGGTTGCTCTCCGAGTAGGAGAGCGGATCTATTGATCTCTGTGGTGAGAGGGCTGTCCATGCGGCGCAAAACCGGGATTCGGCTGGGTATCTGGCTGGCGTTCTTTCTGTTCTACGCGCTGACGACGGCCCGGGATATCTTGCCCGCGGACAGCGGCGAGTTTCAGGTGGTCGCGGCGGACTGGGGCATCGCCCATCCGCCCGGCTACCCGCTCTACACCGTGGTAGGTGCGCTCTGGGTCCGCCTGCTGCCCTGCGGCACGGTGCCCTTCCGGCTCAACTTGCTCAGCGCGGCGCTGGCGGCGACGGCGCTGCTATTGGTGCTGGAGGCTGTCCGCACGTGGGTGCGGGCCTGGGGCGGTGAGGCGCGGGCTGCGTGGCTGGGGGGCTGGTGCGCGGCGCTGCTGCTGGGGACCGCGGCGACCTTCTGGGCGCAGGCGACGACGGCCAACATCCGCATGCCCACCGTGCTCTTCGCCGCCTGGGGCTTCCTGGCGCTGGCCCACTACCGACGCGCCGCGACGGAGCGCGAGCGTGACCAAGCGCTCCTGAGCCTGGCGCTGGCGACGGGCCTGGGTGTCGGACATCACCCGTCGCTGGTCTTCACCGCCGTGGGCTGGGCCGTCTACCTCCTGCTGCTGGACGCCTCGCTGCCCCAGCAACCGCGCCGCTGGTGGCGTCCGGCGCTGGTCGCGGCGCTGGCGTGGGGCCTGCCCCAGCTCTATCTCCCCATCCGCGGCAGCATGGTCGACGTGCCGCTGGCGCCCGACGGCTTGCACACCTGGCGCGGCTTCTGGTTCCACGTGCTGGCGCAGGGCTTTTCCGGGGACATGTTCGCCTTCGCCTCGCCGCAGGATCTCGCGCTCCGGCTGCCACTGCTGGGCACGCTCTTCGGGCTCCAGTTCCCCGGCTGGACCGTGGCGTTGGCGCTCGGCGGGTGGCTCTGGCTGCTGCGCCGCCACTCCCGCCTGGCCGTGGGCCTGGGGCTCTCCTGGGCGGTGCACACGTTTGTCACCATCACCTACCGCGCCCCGCAGACGATCGAATACCTCATGCCCGCGTACCTGCCGGTGGCGCTGACCTTCGGCCTGGCGCTGGCTGCCGTGGCGCGCACTGCCCGACGGCGCGCGACCTGGGTGCTGCGCGGCGCGGTGCTCCTCGTCGTGCTGACGCTGGTGGCGCGCGTGCCGCTGACCTTCCCGGACTTCTTCGTCCTGGCAAACGACCGCTCCGTGCGGGAGCGGGTGACGCCGCTGCTGGAGGCAGCTTCCCCCGAGGCGACGATTCTGGCCGACTGGCGCTGGGCGACGCCGCTGTGGGCGCTCCAGCGCACCGAGGGGCGGGGCGCCGACGTCACGGTCGACTACGTCGCGCCCGTCGCCGGCATGGACTACGACGCGGTCTGGCAAGAGGCGGTCGCGGCGGCTGCCGACGCCGGGCCGGTCTACACGACGCACGCCTACGACTGGCCCGACTGGACGCGCGCGCCCGTCGGCGGGGGCTACCGCTATTACGCGCGTCCGTTGACCGCGCTCCCCCCGGATCTCGGCTTTCACCAGCTGGACGCGACGTTGGGACCGGTGCGGCTGCTGGGCTACCGGATCGCGGGAGCGGCCCGGCCCGGTGGCGCCGTTGAGATGCAGATCGCCTGGCAGGCCGTGGGCGAGCAGACCCCCGCCCCGTCGCTGACCGTGCGGCTCTACACGCCCGACGGCCTCTTCCTGGGCAACGTCGACCGCTTCCTGGGCAGCGACGCGCAGCCCGGCGAGGTCCGCTTCTCGACGGTGATGGTGCGCTTGCCCCTGGCGATCTGTCCCGGCGCGGTACGGCCCGGGATCGGCGTCTACACTGTGGAGGACGGCGCCTTCAACAACCACGGCGAGCACGCCTTGCCCGACGTGCCGGTCACCTGCGACGTCCCCGCGCTGCCGGTCGAGCGTGCGCGACCGGGGCTCGTGCTGGGGACCGGTCCGTTCCTGCGCGGCGTCGACTACGACGTGCGCGGCGACGCGGCGACGGCGTACCTACATCTCTGCGGGCCGGGGCGCAGCGTGCAGGTACAGTCCGGCGACGTGGCAGTCTACGTCGACCGGTTGGCGCCCGGCGTCTGCCGTACCGTCGACCTGCCGGCGCCGGTGGGGAGCGCGCCACCGCTCGTCTTCACGCGGACGGACGGGCGTCCCGCGCGGCTGGTGAGCTTCCCGCTGCCGGCGCCGCAGCCCGGCGACCGCTACGTGCCCTTCGGCGACGAGATGGTCCTGGTTGAGGTGGACGACGCGCGGCGCGGCGGGCACTACGTCGTCGACCTGCGCTGGCGGAGCATCCGCCCACTGGTGGACGACTACGCCGTGAGCGTGCGCCTGCAGGACGCGGACGGCGCCCAGCTGGGCGTACACGACATCCAGCCGGCGCTGAGCACCCTGCCGACGCTCAAGTGGGTGGTGAGCGGAGCCGCGGTCCTGGACCCGCACCCCTTCGCGCCGCTGGCGGCGCCGCCGGCGCGGTACAGCGTCGTTGTCTACGAGCGCTTCCGGCTGCACAACCTCCCCCCGCCGACAGGCGCCCCGGCTGTGCGGCCGCTGGGGGAGTGAGACGGCTGACACATGAGCGCCTGCGTCACTCAGGGTCGAACCCACGCCCTCTCAATTGAACGGTGCGGCTTCAGGCTAAAGCAGTGAGTAAAAAGTACTATTGACTTCTTCATAAAATGATGTTACCCTGAGTGGGGCTTGGGTAAGGTGGAATGCACATCCCAAGCGAACGTCTTGGGCGGGTAACCAATAATGTAATCCTCATCGTCCTAGCTCCCTCCAGGGCGTACCCTGGCTTTATGACTTTGCTAACGCATATAGCCAGTTGTGTTACTCACACAAAGAACTCTGGAGGTAGTCAATGTTAACATCTGACCCCGTACGAATTCTTCTGGCTCTTCTACTGGTGATCACTCCCTTATTTTCCATAAAAACGCCAGTGGCCGCAGCGCCTCACTCGCGGGAGGCCACTGCCGCGTTGGTCTCTCGCCCCATATCGAACACCCGCAGGGAGCGGTTCCACGTTGACGGGGCTGAAAGTGTACCAGTATCGAAGACCACCCAGGTCGCTTCGCACTCGGCTGCCGAACGTATGGCGCCCACCCCGACTGTGAAGAAACGAGATGACGTACACTCGATACTTCTACAAACAGAGCGGGTGCGGACGCATCTTGCTGCAAGTGCAGAATCCCAGGAAGTGGATACAGGCGGAGATTATGATGATCCTAGTAAAACTAATGCCGCACAGTCGTTTCTCGCCCCTTCGGCTGGTGCATACTTGGATCCAGAACCCAAATTCTTGACCTCCACGATTGCATCCACACGGCCGCAGTCCCTGTCCGTTGATCTGATTGAGCCGGTTCATAGTCGCCAAACTATCACTGAGTTTCTCAAAACTCATGAACAGTCCAGTCTCTCTTACGAACAGTCCCCTCTTTCTGAAGAAATGCCCAGAAGCGATACCTGGACGGCAACTCATGGAAATACCAGTCTTTTGTACCTACCAGATTACTATACCCTCGATGGCGCAATCAGTGACGTGGTAGATGATTCTATTGATTCCGCATTCACGATTACCTGGCTGGATGTGTTCGGTGGCATTCACGGGCCCGATCTATTCGTTGAGATTAGAAACTATGCCGAGCCACAGGTGAAGGATATTGAAGTCGTATATGGTGTGGGCAGCGGTGTCGTCGAAGAAGTGGATCTTGAGATTCATTATCGCATCGCCGGAACGTCGTATATAGATTCAGTCTATATGGAAGGTGTAACCCTTAGCAATCATGACGTCTTTAATACACTTGTATGGGGAGAAGGTACGCATGTTGACTTCATACGAGCAGACATTGACGCCATACGCTATCATGATATAGGAGCACTTGATAAGCCGATAGGATTTGCTGAGATCCGGGTGAATACACTTGAGGAGCCACTACCTGAGGATCAGTGTTTAGCTCCCTGTGAATGTCCCTTTGGATGCTCTGACCATACACAGGGGTGGGAAGGGGGACCGATCAACACGCGTACCGGCAACTATCACTATCATCAGACGGACGTGTCATTTCCGGCATTGGGAGAGGATATTTATTTTGAACGCAGCTACAATGCTCAGACCAGTGACACGTATACGACACCGCTGGGTCATGGATGGACGCACAACTATGCCATCCGGGCTATTCTTCCAAATATGGAAAACGGAAAAGACGGACAGGTGGTCATCCAGGGGTGTCGTGGTTCAAAATTTCGCTTTACGGACAACGGTGATGGTACGTACGAGCCCTTTCCCGGAGTATGGTGTTATAGGCCAGATTCTTTGGTCAAAATAGAGCATGTTTCAGCCAAATTG
>CAZCPK010000108.1:0-10452 GCA_964500755.1 uncultured Anaerolineales bacterium | reverse complement strand
GGCGATCTTGATCGTGCCCCGACCGATGGCGCGCGAGATAAGGTGCCGGGTCGAGTAGTGGTCCTCCTCTGCCTGTATCTCCGGCGTGACCGTTAATAGCTGATTGTAGGGGAAGTTTTCCGATTGCTCCACCGTCTCGGCGATCTTTACCATCATCTGGACCGTCTGCACCGGGTAGCGACCGATGGACGTCTCCCCTGACAGCATGACGGCGTCGCTGCCGTCCAGGATGGCGTTCGCCACGTCGGAGGACTCGGCCCGGGTAGGACGCGGGTTGTCGATCATGGATTGCAGCATCTGTGTGGCCGTGATCACCGGGCGTCCCATCTCGTTGCAGAGGCGAATGATCTGCTTCTGGGCCAGGGGGACGCGCTCCGGCGCCGTCTCCACCCCCAGGTCTCCCCGCGCGACCATCACGGCGTTGGAGACGCGGATGATATGTTCCAGGTCTTGTAACGCTTCCGGTTTCTCTATCTTGGAGACCAGGGAGGGGAGGTGATGTGGATTCTCACCCGGACGCCGATGCTGCGGTGCGTTGACCTCCTTGTCCAGGAAATCGCGTAAATCCTCCATGTCCTTGGCCCGCCGCACGAAGGAGAGTGCCAGATAATCGAGCTCCAACTCCAGAGCCAGCGCGGCGTCTCGACGGTCCTTCTCGGTGAAGGCCGAGATCTTGAGGTCGACGTCGGGGAGATTGACCCCCTTGTTTGAGGTGAGCACGCCCCCGACCACGACGCGGCAACGTATCTCGGGTGGGTGGACGTCAACCACCTGCAATTCCAACGTCCCGTCGTCCATGAGGATACGATTCCCCTCATGGACGTCGGGGATAATGTCTGGATGCGGAAAAGGGATCTCGCGTTGGGGGTCCTCAACCGGGTCGGCGGTCAGGATAACCTCGCTGCCCTCTTTCAGGGCAAAGCCGGTCTCGGGTATCTTGCCCACCCGAATCTTGGGTCCCTGAAGGTCGCCCATCAGCGCGACGAAGCGCCTCTCTTCCTCGGCAATTCGTCTGACCTTTTCCGCCATGCGGCGTTTGTCCTCGTGGGTGCCGTGAGAGAAGTTGAGACGCGCTACGGTCATCCCGGCGCGAATCATGGCCCGGATCGTTTCTGGTGACTCGGTCGCCGGTCCCAGCGTACAGACAATCTTCGTCAAGGGCATGCTCTCTCCTTTCCCTCTGGCGCTGCTTTACCGTCTTTTCTCTTCAGATTGTACTCGGAGCGTCGCCTTTGTCCAATGCTCAAATTGGTCTCTCTGTTGTCGGTAACCTGGGATTTCGAAGCAAATCGATTACCGAAACCGCCCTCGCCACCCCAGAACGTGCGTAGACAAGATCAAGGCAAACGCAGCCGGGGTTGATAACATGGACAAACGTCACAGGGAGTCTCTGAGGGGTCTTGGAAAGCTGCAGAACCGCTTCGTTTGCCCAGCCTTACAATCCTTGACAGTTGTTGAATAGATCAGTATAATTATTGAAAATGTTTTTCAATAAAAGGGGAGAGTTATGACGGTTGGATGGGAAGATCGCCTGACACAGGCCGGTTGTCGCATTACCGCCCCTCGTCGAGTTGTGATGACGGTTCTGGAGCAGTCCGAGCGTCCTTTGACGCCCCAGGTCGTGATGGAGCGGGGTGAGGAGCAGCACCCCAATCTGGGTCTGGTCACCGTCTATCGGACGTTGGAGCTCTTCGAACAGTTGGGGCTGGTGCGGCGCGTCCACCAGGGCGAGGGTTGTCAGGCCTACATGGTGACAGCGCCGGGGCACCGACACGTGGTGATCTGTCGACGTTGTGGACGAGCGATGGAGTTCGTCGGGGCCGAGGATCTGGACGTGTTGATCGCCCGGGTGGAGCAGGGGACGGGGTACCGCGTCGACGGGCACCTATTGCAGCTCTCCGGGCTCTGTCTTGACTGCCAGCAGAAGGTAGAGGAGGATTGAGCAGTGGTAGAGGTGAGAATTTTCGGGGTACGTACGTTTTTCTTGATGCTGGTTGTGTGGTTGACCAGTGCGTTGGTGGGATGTGCGTCCCTTTCCCCTTCGGCGGCGGAGGGGATGCAGGTGACGGTCAGCATCGTACCGCAGGCCTACTTTGTGGAGCGCATCGCCGGTGAACACGTCGCTGTCAACGTGATGGTGGAGCCCGGCGCCAGTCCGTCGACGTACGAGCCGAAGCCCGAGCAGCTGGTGGCATTGAGCAAGTCGGCGGCCTATTTCAGCATTGGCGTGCCCTTCGAGGACGTCTGGCTGGAGCGCATCGCTGAGGCCAACCCGAAAATGCGCATGGTCGACACGGCCTCGGGCATTGAGCGTCTGTCCATATCGGCGCACAGTCATCACGACGACGAGCATGAGGAGGCGCTCGCGGAGGCCGAGGGGGCCCCGGACCCGCACGTCTGGCTCTCGCCCGCGCTGGTCCAGGTGCAGGCCCGTAATATCCACGCTGCGCTGGTCGCCCTCGACCCGGCCCACGAGGCGAACTACACCGCCAACCTGGATGCCTTCCTTACGGACATCGAGGCGTTGCAGGCCGACATCCACGCCACGCTGGACGGGGTGGAGCAGCGGGCCTTTATGGTCTTCCATCCCTCCTGGGGCTACTTTGCCGACGAATTTGGGTTGGAACAGATCGCGATTGAGGTCGGGGGACAGGAGCCCAGCGCCAGGGAGTTGGCGACCCTGATTGAGGAAGCCCAGGAAGAGGGGATCCGCGTGATCTTCGCGCAGCCCGAGTTCAGCGTCCAGGCCGCGGAGACCATCGCGGCAGAGATAGACGGAGAAGTGCTGCTCGTCAGTCCGTTGGCGCGAGATTGGCTTTCGAACCTGCGGGAGGTCGCCACCACCTTCGCCGAAGCATTGACCCAATAGGAGAGCGTATGAGCTCAAGCGAGGCACGTCGAGCGGTTATTGCGGTGCGCGACCTCTGGGCGGGTTATGAGCAGGAGGCCGTGCTGGAGGACGTCAACCTCACCGTTCGCGAGGGCGACTTCATCGGGCTGATCGGTCCCAACGGCGGCGGCAAGACGACGTTGGTGCGCGTCTTGCTGGGCTTGCTCGCGCCGACACGAGGGACGGTGCGCGTCATGGGCTTGCCGGTTGAAAAGGGCCGGCGGCATATCGGCTACGTGCCGCAACTCGTGGAGTTCGACCGCGATTTTCCCGTCAGCGTGTTGGAAGTGGCGCGTATGGGACGGTTGAGCAAGCGGCGCCTCTTCCGCCGTTACACCGCGCGCGACGCCGAGGTGGTCGAGACGGCGCTCCGGCACGTCGATCTCTGGGCGCTGCGAGATCGTCCCTTCGGCGATCTCTCCGGCGGGCAGCGACAGCGCGTCTACATTGCGCGGGCGCTGGCGGTGGAGCCGGAGATCTTGCTGCTGGACGAACCAACCTCAAGTGTCGATCCGCAGGTAAGCACCAGCATCAACGAGCACGTCACGATCCTCATGATCTCTCACGACATGGGTGCGATTTCCTCCTACGTGAAGTCGGTGGGCTGCCTGAACCGCTACCTTTTCTACCACGATGAGAAGCAGCTGACGGCGGAGATGTTGGAGCTGGCCTACCAATGCCCGGTGGATCTCATCGCGCACGGTGTGCCGCACCGGGTCTTCCCTGAACACCTGGAACACGACGTTCATGAACATGGCTAGAGTGAGGAATGGAGAGGTCTGACGGATGATCGACACAATCCTGGAAGCGCTGCAATTTACGTTCCTGCGCAACGCGCTGCTGGCCGGCGTGCTGGTCAGCGTGGCATGTGGCATTATCGGCACCCTGGTGGTGATCAATCGCATCGTCTTCATCAGCGGCGGCATCGCCCACGCCGCTTACGGGGGGGTGGGCCTGGGCTATTTCGTCAAGTACAACGTCCTGCCGCTGGCGTTGGCAGGGAGCGCGCTGGCCCGCGACCCGCGCCCCGGCTACTTCCCGCTGCTGGGCGCAATTCTCTTCAGTTTCGGCGCGGCCCTGTTGATGGGGTGGGTGCAGCGGCGAACCCGCGAGCGCGCCGACACGCTCATCGGCGTGCTCTGGGCCATCGGGATGGCGGTGGGCATCATCCTCGTCGACCTGACCGCCGGGTACAAGGTCGATTTGATGAGCTATCTCTTCGGTAGCATTCTGGCGGTGCCCCGTTCCGATCTCTGGGTGATGCTGGTGCTGGATCTGATCATCATCGGGGCGGTGACGCTCTTTCACAAGGAGCTGCTGGCGCTCTCCTTCGACGAGACCTTCGCGACGGTGCTCAACGTCCCGGTCGATTTTGTCTACCAGGTGCTGCTCTCCCTTATCGCGCTGACCGTGGTGATGTTGATGCGGGTCGTCGGTCTGATCATGGTGATCGCTATGCTCTCCATGCCGGCGGCGATCAGCGGTCAGTACGTGCGGGATCTTCGCAAGATGATGGCGCTGGCCAGTGCCTTGGGGATGGTCTTTACCACCGTGGGGCTCTGGATCTCCTACCGTTGGAATCTCACCTCCGGTGCGGCGATCATCTTGGTATCTGGCGCTGGTTACCTGCTGAGTCTGGCGCTGCGACCATTACGCCAGCGCGTGCGCCGGGAGCGGGTGCCGGACGCCCAACACCCGCTCCCGGCGGACTAATCGAGGAGGATGTATGCCGATTTACGAATACTATTGCCCTCACTGTGACGGGCATTTCCGTCATCTAGCGCGGACCCTGAACGCCTCCCCGCCGCCCTGTCCGGAATGTAGCGCCGAGGACGTGGAGAAGCTGGTCTCCGTGGCCAACCCGGGACGCTCCGAGGCCGACCGGCGCGAGCGTTTCGACGCCAGTGCCCGGACCGCCCGTGACGCTGGCGTCGACCAGCAGACGGCGGCGCAGGTTCTGCAGCAGGGCGGTTCGCTGACCGATGAAGTCACTCCGTTGGGTATGGAACCCGACGCTTTCCGGGAGATCGTAGAGCGGCGCGCTGCCGGCGCCACGGACGCGGAGCTGGCGGACGTGGTCGATGAGATGCCGCTACCGGAGCCACCGGCGCATCTCCACCACCTCGATCACGAGCATGACCACGCCGCTCACCATCCGTCCGGCGCGCACCGGCGTCCTGCAGAGAACGACGACGCCTCCGCCCCGCGCTCCAGCCGGCGACGGTCTCGCGACCTGGGATGGGGCTAAACTCCCCCACGCCGGTAAGGCCCTACTCCATAACGCTTATCGCGAACTCCCGATTTCTCTTCGGGAGTTCGGCATTTCTGGTTGGCCTTCATGCCTGATTGTGCTATACTAGAATAGCCTGACTATACGTCGGGCCCCTAAAAAGAGAGAAAGGATTTTTGTCAGCGTGAGTCAAAATGATGAGATTGCCTCATTACCTCCTACCATAAAGCGATATCTGAGAAACCTTCAAAGTCCGAATCCGCGTCAGCGTTCCCACGCCGCGGCGGAGCTGGGGAAGTCAGACTGCCAGGAAGCGGTTCCGGTGTTGATTGAGGCGCTGACCGAGGACGTCAACACGTACGTTCGCACGGCGGCGGCTGAATCCCTGGGCCACCTGGGTGACGAGCGGGCGATCTTCCCCCTGATGGACGCCCTGCAAGACCCCTGTTCCTTCGTGCGGCGCGCCTCCGCCATTGCCCTGGGACAGTTGCGGGCCAAAGAGGCACAGGTGGCCCTGCTACACGCCCTGGAGGATTCCAACTTCTACGTGCGCCGTGCGGCTATCAACGCCATCGGCAAATTGGGCATTCCCGATCTTGGCCGGGTCTTGCTGCCGCTGCTGGAACGTGATGACGCTCGCATGCGCCGGACGACCATCACGGCGCTCCGGCGGTTGGGCACCCAAGAGGCCATTCAGCCAATGATTGAGATGCTGGACGCTTACCTGGAAGCGCCGGCCAAACGCGACTTGCCGGTCGTCAAGACCCTGGTCGTGGCGCTTGGTAAGATGCAGGCTCGCGAGGCCGTGCCCGTCTTGACGCAGGTGCTGCGCGGCTACGTCGGCGCGCGGTCCATCGCCGCAAAAGCATTGGGGCAGATCGGCGATTCGTCGGCCGTCCCTGCGCTCGTGGAAGCCCTCCAGGGGCAGAGCGCCGGCCTGCGATTGGCGGCGCTCAAGAGCCTGCGCACCCTCGACGGGGCCGAAACCGTGACCGCCGTGCGGGAGCTGCTGGCGTCGCCCGATCCCCGCTTCCGCCGCGAGGCCGCCATCACGGCGGCGCAACTGGGGGATAACACGACGATCCCGCATCTACTGAAGATGGCGCGGGAAGACCCCAGTCCGCTGGCCCGCCCGGCGGCGGTCGAGGCCCTGGGCTACTACGACCGGCCGGACCTGGCGCAGGAGCTGCTGCCCTTGACCGAGGATGCCAACGCTTACGTCCGCGCCGCGCTGGCGCCGACGTTGGGGCGTCTCTATCGGGGCTCTCCGATGGTGCGGGCCGCGCTGGAGCGACTGGCAGAAGATCAGGTCAGGCACGTGGCGGCCCGCGCCCAGGAGACCCTGGCGGAGCTGCCCCGCAACGTCGAGGGGCCGGGTGGAGACGGAAGGCTCTCCGCCGTCACCGAGAAGATGCCGGTTTGGCTACAGCGGCTGTTGCACCGGGACTAGCGGTATTGGCGCAGATGAGAGTCACCCAAATCTCCGGAATCTCCTAGACCCCGGAGGTTTTTACAGCTGAACCGCCCACCGCCCCGGCCGCGTCCCCTATTCGCTAGAACGGTGTGACCGTCGCCAGAAGCGTCGTGCCCCGGCGTACGTCCAGCCGCCATCCGCCGCCTTGACCGGTCTCCTGGACGCGGAAAGGCCGAGTCGGGCCGACGGACGGCGTCCACTCGGCGTGGAGCACGTCGCCGCGCCAGAGCGTCAGCGTAACGTCCGTGACGGGCCGGTTGGCGTAGAGTCCTATGTCGACAGCGCCGTTCCCCTCGCTTAGCGCGACGGCGACGTCCCCGGCGGCCCAGGTCAGAGCGCCGATGCCGTGGACGGGATACCAGTGCTCCTGCCAGCTCAGTACGCCGCCCGGCGCCAACGTGAGGTCGTCCTCCGGGAAGAAGGTGCGATTGTAGCCGCCCCAGAACTCGAAGTAGCGGCTGCTCCCGTCCGTATAGAGGTCGCTGGAGAGGTCGCCCAGACAGAAGATCTTGACCCCTAGCGGACCGGTGGGCGGATAGGTCCGCACGATGCCCTGCTCGGTGTTCTCGTCGTAGGCGCCGGCGGCGCCCCGCGCCTCGGTGGCGAAGAGTCCCAGGTAGCGCTGCCACGTCGCGTAACGGCTGAAGTCGCGCCCGGCGTAGAGGGGCCAGTCGATGCGGCTGCGCGGCGCAGGGAGCGTGGGGTCGTTGGTGGAGTGGACGATCATCTGTTCCGTTGGGATCCAGAAACGCAGCGCCGGTGAGGGGCGATTGCCGTCGGCAAGCGTGAGCATGGCGTTGATCCAGAACTGGAACGCCTGCGGGGCGCTGGTTGGGTTGGTCAGCCGGGGTGTGAGGGTGACGGCGCTTCGGTCCGCGTGGAGCTGCAGGGTGACCTCCACGGTCATACCGGTGCGCTCGTCGGTGTCCCAGACGCGGAGACCGCGCCAGCCCGTGCCGCCGAGCAGCTCGTAATCCCAGGGACGGTACTCGTTCAGCCCGTGCTCGTTGACCGGAAAGGCCCACTCGATCCCGCCGGTCGCCAGCCACCAGCCGCGATAGCCCCAGTGCGTCGGCTTGAGGACGGGATTTTCGTAGGTGAGGCGGCGGCCGGTGACCTTGTCGTCCCACCGGAGGATCCGTCCGCCCAGTTCCGGCGCCACGGTGAGCCGTACGTACGCGTTCTCCAGGATGATGGCCTGGTACGTTCGAGGGCTGGGCGGCGCCACGGCGTCGAAGTTGAGCGCCGGGTACGGGGCGAAGGGCGCGTCCTCGGGGGGCGGGACGAGGGCCGACTCCCAGCCGTAGCTGTTGAGTGTGACGGTCGTCTCCCAGATCTGGACCGGCGCGGCGACGGTTTCCGACGTGGGCGTAGTGGGGGCGGGCGTAGCGGTCGGCGGTGTCGTCGGGGTGGGGGACGACGGCGGTGCAGTCGTGGGCGTTGCGGACGGTGCAGGCGGAGGCGCCGTGACGTCAACGGCGACGTCCGCCGTTGATTCTGGCGTGGACGTTGCTGCGTCGGTGGCGGTGGACGTCGGGGACGCCGTCGCTGTCACGGACGACGTGGCGGTTCGGGCAGCGGTTGCCGTCGCGGGTAGCGTCGACGTCGGCGTCAGCGTTGGCAGCAACGTGGGCAGGGGCTCCCGGCAGCCGGCAAACAGGACGCCGAGGGCGATGGTTGTCCCGAGCAAGAGCGTTTTCCGCATAGCAAACTCCTCTGGAAGTAGTCAGTTGGTCATTGGGTCACAAGGTCACGTGGTCAGGGGGTTGCGGGGTCGTGGATGAACCCTGCTCATGGGAACTCCTGTAGGGGTAGCTTACCGGCTTTCACGCTTCGGGCAAGTGTGGATAGAGAAACTAAAATCGGCCCCGGAAGTCGTTCCGGGGCCGAGGGTCGCCGTCTATCTGATTCTATGGTTAAGCCATCATGTTCAGCGTCCACTCACCGATCAGCCAGTAACGGAAATCCTCGCCGTTATTGCACTCGATGCCGCCGATGACACCGTATACCAGTGCGATCAGAGGCATGATAATCAGCAGGACCGTCGCCAGCAGCGCAAAGGGCACGAGGAGCACGCCGATGACGATGATCGAAAGCGCGCCGACGATGGCCCAGATGACGCCGATCAGCGCGCCGGCCCCGAAGAAGAAGATGCTCTGGAAGAGCAGCGCCTGCAGCGACTGGAAGGCGACGTAGCGGGAGCGGTCCTTGTAGACCAGGTAGATGATCAGCGCGGCGATGCCCCCGCCAAAGCCGGTAACCAGGTTGAGCAGCACACGCTCAGGTGGGCCAGACTCGCCCAGAGGCGTTCCTCCTGGGGGCTGAGGGGCTCCGGCGGTTGAATCGGGCCGGCTGCTGGAGCAGGGCCGGACGTCGGCTCTGGTTGTGGCTGTGGCTCAGGATAATTGGGTTCGTGTGGATCAGCCGTCGAATTCTGAGTATTCATAGATGCCTCCTGTAACTGTGTTTTCGAGAGAGCACAGGCTCCAAGGGCCTGTGCTTTTCACTGTTCGATGCTACTCCTATATACGAGAAGATAGCATTGAGGTTGCACAAGGAGGCTTCTGATCTGGGGTGCGTTTACGAGGTCTTGCAAGGGGGATCCCCGGATCTAGATACGAGACCGGTGACCTTTTCAGCGGTCACCGGTCGATCTTGAATATCCTGTCGCCTCCGCGAGCTTATAGCGCCGGGGTCTCTTCCTCGAATTTCGACACCTGATAGGTAAGAATCTTAGCTTGGGGTTCGCGCCAGGCGTGGGGCGGGAGCCCGGCCTTGTAGCAAAGATTCTCCAGGAAATCCTTGGGACGTTCGATCTTTTCCCAGACCTGGGGCAGGAAGGTGGCGCGCCGGAAACCGTGCTGCAGCACGACGCCGTCAACGTGGGGGCGTAGTTTCTCCAGGAGTTCCTCGGGATTCTCATGGGCCAGCGGCTGGGGCGTCGACAGCACCGAGACCTCGATAGTGAGCTCGGAGAGCTCGTCTCGCGTCACCGGTGGGAAGCGCGGATCCTGGAAGGCGGCGGCCTGCGCGTTGTGATAGACGTCATGCACCAGGGGACGGTGGGCCCGCAGCGCGCCGATGCAGCCTCGCAACTGGTCGCCGTGCTTCAGGGTGACGAAAGAGGCGCCCTCGCGGCGCAAGGCGGGAGATAGCCTCTCTGTTTCGGGAGGATGTATTTCGTGAGTCAGACCATCGGCGATGCCGGTCCGCGCGATCTTCAGTAACTGTCGCTTTTCATCAGCGGTGAGCTGTTGACGGGCTTGACGTTCTGGGTGAGAAGGGGTGTTCATAGATGTCCTTTCCGGTTATGAAGGGCCCGTGTAGGCGATGGCGGCGTAGCCGACGACTTCCCGGCGGGGCCCTGCGGTGTCGCCGGAGTTGCGATAGTCTAACAGGTGCGGCTGCCAGCCGTGCTGCTCGGCGACGGTCATCAGCGTGAGAATGGGCGCTCGTCCGCAGGCTTCGCCCCGCGCAACCTCCGGGCGCGTTCCCTCCAATACGGCGTTGATGAAGGCTCGATCGCGCCGCTCGGCTTCTTCGTAGGAGTGGTAGTGGCTGAGATCGGAGCTGACGATGACGACGTCATCCGGCTTAATCTGGGAAGCCAGCGTCTTGCCGGCGGCGACCGCGTCGACGTCCCCGAAGAGCAGCGGCACGATGGTCATATCGGCGTTGACCATCTGGAGGAACGGCAGCTGGACCTCCAGGCTGTGCTCGCCGCCGTGAGCCTGCGGGAGGCGCCGAAAACGGTCGTCGGCCTGGGCGAGTTGGTCGAGCGCTGCTTTATCCACTCGCAGGTCGCCCAGCGGCGTGCGGAGCCGTTCGAAGTCGCCCAGCGCGACGCCCGGCACCCGG
>CAZCPK010000107.1:0-10469 GCA_964500755.1 uncultured Anaerolineales bacterium | reverse complement strand
GGGCGCCCGTCGCCGGGACATCCTCTGGCAATTTCTGATCGAAGCGATGCTGCTCTCGCTGGCCGGCGGCGCGGTCGGTATATTGCTGGGCGCAAGCGGCTCCACCGCCATCTCTTTCGCGCTCCGCAACGAGGGATTCAACGCCGTGATCACGCCGGGCGCCATCGCGTTAGCCACCCTCTTTTCCGCTGCCGTGGGCCTCTTCTTCGGGATCTACCCGGCCCAACGCGCAGCCGCGCTCAATCCCATCGACGCGCTGCGCTACGAGTAAGAGCGTACTGGAAGCTGGATACTGGAATCCAGCTTCCAGCATCAAGTATCTATGGGACGGCCCTGCTCCATCGAGCCACCCAGCGGACTGACGCCAAAGTCCGCCTCCTTCATAATCTCGCGCATGATCTCCGCGCCGCTCCGTCCCGTCGCCTCACTGGTCACCACGCTCAGATCCCGCTTGAACGAGCCGGTCAGGTCGTCGCCGGTAACGTAGTAGGTCAAGGCGATGGCTTGTAATGCGTTGGCGATGGCGTATCGCGGTTCCAGACGCTCCAGGTCCTCAAAGAAAAAAGCGCAACTGGTGAACATGCGTTGGCGGTAGTTCTGCGCTTCCAAGAGCGAGAGAATCTGCTGCTGGGCCCGCTGCGAGAGATGTCCCAGCCCGTGCTGCTTGAGGAACGTCACGCCATCCACGGTGCCTAAGAGTACGTCGATGTAATCGTCCCGGAGCGACCAGGGCGCCACGTCCCGAAAGCGCAGCTGGCGCGCGTAGATCTCGTCGAGCGAACGGGAGAGGTTATCCAATGCGCGACGTACCCCCCCCTTCCAATGATCGCACCCCGGCGTGCAGCTGCAGCCCGTCGTCCAACGCCCCAAGCGGTGGGGACAACTCCAGGCGCTGTTCTCAACGACTTCGATGTCGACCACGGGGGGATGCTTGCGCAGATAGGCACCCAGCGTCGTTACCTCATAGGCGTCGTCCGAACGCGGCGTGGTCAGCGCGCGCAATACCGCGACCCCATTGCGATGGTGGTGCCCAAAGGTCTCGCCATCGGTCGCCAACAAGGTCAAGGAGCCGGGACGGGCGTCCCGCAGCGCGCCGTTGATCCAGTCGCGGGCATACGGGGCCGGAGGCATATCAAAAGAAAAGGCGTTGGAAAGATGACGGTCCCGCACGAAGATCGCCAGTTCGCGCCCGCTGTCCAGAGAGACGCGATAGGGCCCCGCGCCCGCGGAAAAATCCCCCCGCACCTGTTCATCGGAGAGCACCACAAACCAGAGTCCCTGCTCGGCAACGATCTCGAGGGTCTCGTGATCCACGGCCATCTCCGGTAACCAGAGCCCTTCCGGGCGGTGTCCGAAGCGATGTTCGAAGCTCACCTTCCCCCAGTGAATCTGACAACGCTTATCGCGCCGCCGGGCCAAGGGGAGAATTGTATGGTGCACCGGCTGGGCCAGCGCGTTGCTCGTCCGATAGCGCTCGTGATGCTCTTGCGCTGCCTGGAGAATACGTTGGAAGGTCACCTGCGCCTCCAGCTGCATCCAGCGCGCCAGCGTGTCGCCCAGGTTGAAACTGATCCGGGCGAAATTGCCGGCCTCGGCGTTAGGAGCGTAACATTCGTCGGTGATACGCGCGTTCCAGTTCTTGAAGGGCGCAGCGTCGGGCTCCACGCGATACTCACCGGTAAAAGGATCTGTGCGCGGCGGCTGATAGAAGTGCCCGTGGACACAGAGTAGCGGTTTACGGGAGGCCATAAAGATACCGAGCGATCACGAATGTACGGCCTGGGCCCGACGGTAGAGATCAACGTAGGCTCGCGCCGAAGAACGCCAGGAGAAGTCCATCTCCGCCCCGCGCCGTTGAATATCCGCCCAGCGCGCCGGATCTCGGTAGGCAGCCAACGTCCGATCGAGCGCAGCCAGGAACGCATCTTCGGTGTAACGTCGGAAGACAAACCCCGTGCCCCGCTGAAGCTGCTCGTCGGCGTCAAGGACCGTATCGGCCAGACCACCAGTCGCCCGCACCAACGGCACAGCGCCGTATCGCTGGGCGATCATCTGGGCCAGACCACCGGGCTCGGAGAGACTGGGCTTGAGGAAGACGTCGACACCGCCGTAAATTCGCCGGGCCAGGCGATCGTCAAACTTGATGAAGGCCCGCACCTGCGATGGATGCGCCGCCTGCAGCGCCCGAAGGCGCGCCTCGAACTCCTCGGCGCCGGTCCCCAACGCCACGAGCTGCATGTCCTCTTCGGGCAAGGCGCTCTCCAACGCCGACAAGAGCAGCTCCATGCCCTTGAGCTGGTCCAACCGCGAGACGATGCCCAGAAGCGGGACGTCTTCCCGCGTTGGCAAGCCGATCTCACGTTGCAACACGGCCTTATTGACCCCGCGCATGTGCAGGGAGTCCGCGTCAAAGGTGTGCGCCAGGGCGTCGTCGCTGCCCGGATCCCAGAGAGCCACGTCGATGCCGTTGAGCACGCCAAAAAGCCGCTCCTGGCGCTCCAACAGCAGGGATTCCAAACCCAACCCGGCTTCCGGTGTCAGGATCTCCCGCGCATACGTAGCACTGACCGTACTGATCAGATCGGCGTTAGCGATCCCCTGGGCCATCCAGTTAAGCTGTCCCGGCGGCTCCACCGGTAAGTGCGTGACGTCCTCCATCTGAGCAAATCTAAGGATCAGACGCCCGCAGATTCCCTGGTATGCGAGATTATGGATAGTATAGAGCGTCGCGATGTCCCTATACCGCGCCTCGTCGGCACCGTAGAACTTCAGCCAGGTGATCACCGGCGCCGTGTGCCAATCGTGCGCGTGCACGACGTCGGGCTGCCAATCCAGACAGCGCAATACCTCGATAACGGCCCGAGAGAAGAAGGTAAAACGTTGGGGATCGTCGTTGAAGCCATAGACCTTCTTACGGGCCGAGAAGTACTGGTCATTCCAGATAAGATAGGTCGGCAAGTCACCCAGGTCGGTCGAGAGCAGATGAGCCCGAGATTGCCCTGGGCCCAATGGCACGGCGATAGAGCTCCCCACCCGGTGAAATTCGTAGTCCTCGCTGCGGATGTTGCCATATCGGGGAATCAGGAGACGAACGTCGACGCCCAGCTTGCGCAAGGCCCGCGGCAACGCCACCGCGATATCGGCCAACCCACCGACCTTTGCGAAGGGGGCGGCCTCTGAAATCAGGAAAAGCACTTTCAACTCTTCTTGCATCGTATTCTCCCTCACGTGCTATCCACTGTCATCCAGCGTCTTTACATTATAACTGAGTTTGACTCAGGGGCAATGAAAACGAGCGCGGGGCAAACGAAGCGGTTCTGCGGCTTTCCAAGACCCCTCAGAGACTCCCTGTGACGTTTGGCCACGTCGTCAACCCCCGCTTCATTTGCCTTGCTCTCGCCTACGGGTGTTGTGAGGCAGCGAAGCCGTTTTCGCTCGTCGACTCGCTTCGAAAACCCAGGTCATCAACCCGGCTGCGTTTGCCTTGTGCGCGGCTAAGCACGTTCTGCGACATTGGCGCGGGTCTTCGCTGACCACTCGCTTCGCAATCCCGCGAGAGGTCCTGAGAGGGAGAAGGCAAGTACCCCTCCTGAAAACACCGACCCGGGGGTCTACGGACCCCCGGGCCTGTATAGGAGACGAATCGAACGCTACTCAGCGTGCACGCTGTCGAAGACCTCGTCTGGCAGATCGTTGACCACGTCATGCGGCGGGAGCTTCTCGTATTTCATGAACTCCGGCAACCGATCGTCCTCCTTGCTAAAGCCAGCGGCCTCATTGAAAGCCCGCTCGCGCTTGAGGATCTCAGCGCCCATGGCGACGGCGGAATCACCGTCGTAGTTAGTGCCCAACATACCGTTAAGCTCTTCAATCATCCCCTCGAAGCCGCTGGCGATGTCAAGGATGGCGAAGGCGATGAAGAGGCAGTGCCCGGCGGAGTCGATCAGGGCCGTGGTCTGCTGGAATGCGCGACTCAGATCGGCCTTGGCCTTCTGCGCCTCCAACGGATCGGATTCGCCGCCGACGTTGAGAATCTCGGGGGCGATGGTGTAGCCGGCGGTGTGATCGGCGCCCATGGGCGTGGTAGCGTAGGTCACGCCGATGCCCTTGACCGCGCGGGGCTCGTAGGCGGGCATGCCCTGCCCTTTGACGGCGGGCGCGCGGGGGTTGCCGAAGGCTTTGGCCGCGAAGGCGGTGCCGCCGCCCAGAATGCGGCCCAACGGCGTCCCTTTGCCCATCTGGTCAACCAGATCGATAGCACCCTCAACGTCGCCGAACTCAATCACACCTGAGTCCATGGCCACAGCGACGGCGTCGCCCGCCTCAATGGTATCAAGGCCGTAGCCGTTACAGAGACGGATCATCTCGGCGATAGCGTCCAGATCGTCGATGCCACAGTTGGCGCCCAGCGCCCAGTCAGACTCGTACTCCACGCAGGAGACGATCTTCTCACCGTTTTCATCGAGGACGGTGTTGGAGCACTGGATGATGCAGCCGGGGCTGCAGCCGTGGTTGTAGACCTCTTTGCCGGCGCGCTTCTTGTTGTTCTCGAAGATGGCCTCACCGGCGATCTTTGCCGCGCCCTCGAAGCGGCCCTCACGGAAGTTGCGGGTGGGCAAGCCGCCCGCTTCATTGAGAATATTGATCAGGATGGCGGTGCCGTAGCTGTTGAGCCCGCCCTTGGGCTTGGTGATGGCGTGCTCCATCAGCGCATCGCGCATCTTCTTGGCGCCTGCCTTGAAGAGCTCCTTATCGGCATACTCCACGCCAGGCGCATCCTTGGCATCGAGCACCATTACCTTGAGACCCTTGCTGCCCATGACCGCACCCAGACCGCCGCGTCCGGAGTAGCGATTGGGCTCGCGCGCCATGTCGTTGAAGGCGATGCCCGAATTGCCGTAGCCGAACTCGCCCGCCGTGCCGACGGCCGCCAGATCGACTTTCTTGCCGAAGCGCTCATAAACCTCCTCAAAGACGCTGTAGAGCTCGCGTCCGGCGTATTCGTCGGCCGGCTCAAACTCGACGCTCGGTTTACCGTCGTCCATGAAGATCCGCGTCAGCCAGTACTTGCCTTCCTCCGCGGGCTGTCCTTCGACCACAACGGCCTTGATGCGCATCTTGGCCAGGGAAGGCGCGAAGCTGGTACCGGCGTTGGACTCCTTGATGCCGCCGGTCAGCGGCGATTTCCCACCCACGGAGAGACGCGAGGACGAGGGCGCCATGGTGCCGGTGACGATACCGGGCGCGAAGACCAGCTTGTTACTCGGGCCAAGTGGGTGGCAGGTAGGATCAACTTCGTCGTAGACGATGGTTGAAGTCAGACCACGCCCTCCCAATTTGGCATACTTCTCCGGAATTTCTTCCACCTTATACGTACGATCGGACATATTGATACGTAGCAACCACATAGCAAAGAACCTCCTAGTAGGTTAGAGATAGCGTACCGATGCTCTGGGCCCACGCATCGGCCATAATCAACTCTCGGTGGGCAAACGAGAGTGGTGACGAAAAAAAGGAGGCAACCCCATCGGTGCCGATGAGATTGCCTCCTTTGCAATACGGCAGGCAAGACGCACTATACATCTTACCCTATCGCCTCGACACGAGAGGCCGAGGTCGGAGGCCGTAATTATCCAGATACTAACTTGATTCTTATCGTATGTCAAAGCGTCAAAGTTGTCAATACCCAGTCATTAGCGATTCGTTTGCCCAGATCGGGACTTCGAAGCGAGTGGTCAGCGAAGCCCCTCACCAATGTCGCAAAACGTGCTTAGCCGCGCACAAGGCAATGATGACCTGGGTACGCGTTGCCCGGAGGCGCTGAGCAACCTTAACAAGCCTTAGAACCGCTGCGATTGCCCTGCATCTTCGCCTTGACAAGAGACAATTCCTCGTTAAAATAACTAAGGTATTGATTTTATTTTTCTGGTACTATGTTGACCAGCGCACCGGCTGATTTTTGGGTGCAGTGCACTTATGTAACGCCCACCGCGACAGCGGTGGGCCAATTATGTAAGCGCATTGCACCTTTTTTTAATGTTAACTGAGGAGTGAATACTGTGACAACTAAAGCATTGGCCGCCATTGTGCGCGCGGTGAACGCGACGCGCACGGCAGAGACGACACACCCTGCAATCCACGCCGGATCCCGGATTCAGGCCAGAGAGATCGTAAAAGTATACGAGAGCGCCGCCGGCCCTTTCAAGGCGCTCCAAGGAATCAGCATGACGATCCATCCCGGGGAATACGTGGGCATCATCGGGAAATCGGGGGCGGGCAAGTCGACGCTGCTCAACATGCTCACCGGCATCGACGACCTCACCTCCGGTGAGGTCTGGATTGGCGAGACCGCCGTTCACGCGCTCAACGAGACGGAGCGCGCGCTCTGGCGCGGGCGCAACGTGGGCGTGATCTACCAATCTTTCGAGTTGCTGCCCACGCTTTCTCTGATCGACAACGTCCTCCTGCCTATGGACTTCTGCGGGCTTTACGAGGGGCAGGAGAGCGTCGAACGCGCCGAACATCTGCTGAAGCAGGTGGAGCTGGTTGAGCACCGCCACAAGCCCCCCACCCGCATCTCCGGCGGTCAGAAACAGCGGGTCGCCATCGCCCGGGCGCTGGCGAACGACCCGCCCATTATCGTCGCCGACGAGCCGACGGGTAACCTGGACTCCGTCACCGCCGCCGGCATCTTCGAGCTCTTCGACGCCCTCATCGACCGGGGAAAAACCATCGTCATGGTCTCCCACGACCGCGCCCTCGCGAGGCGCGTAACGCGGGTGCTGGAGCTCGCCGACGGACAACTCGTCGCCGAGCATCCCGGAGGGCGCGCATGACGACCGAGATAAAGAACGATCACAGGACGCTAATCGAGATCCGGAGCGTTGAGAAGATCTTCCACACGCCAGCGGGCGACTTCCCCGCGCTCCAGGGCGTCACCGTGGATATCCAACGCGGCGAGTTCGTTAGCGTGGTGGGTAAGTCGGGCAGCGGAAAATCGACGCTGGTCAATATGTTGACGGGCATCGACCATCCCACGGCGGGACACGTCCGCATCCAGGGGACGCCCATCCACGCGCTCAGTGAGAGCGAGCGCTCCCGATGGCGCGGTCGCAACCTGGGGATTGTCTTCCAATTCTACCAGCTGCTCCCCACGCTGACGCTACTGGAGAACGTCCTGCTCCCCATGGATATCGCCAACCGCTACGAGCCGGCCGAGCGCGAGGCGCGGGCCATGGACCTACTCGAGCTGGTCGGCGTGGCCGAGGACGCCCACAAGATGCCCGCCGCCGTCTCCGGCGGACAGCAGCAGACCACGGCCATCGCCCGCGCGCTGGCTAACGATCCGCCTATCGTCGTCGCCGACGAGCCGACGGGCAACCTGGACACGCGCTCGGCGGAGCACATCTACGATATCTTCGAGACGCTGAAGACGCAGGGCAAGACTATTGTGATGGTCACCCACGACCCCACGCTGGCGGAACGCACCACCCGCACGTTGCTGCTCTCCGACGGCGAGCTGATCGACGAGACGATCGCCAAGGCCTTCCCCCAGCTGAGTCACCCACAGATGCTCCAGACCACCAAGATGGCAGAGTCCCACGAGTTTGCGCCCGGGGAGGAGATTCTGCACGAGGGGGCGCCCAACGAGCACCTCTATCTTATCCGGCGTGGCGCCGTAGAGGTGACGCTGGCGCAGAACGATGCGTCGGAGATCATCGCGCGCCTGGGACCGGGCCAGTACTTCGGGGAGATCAGCTTGCTGGAGACCGGCACGGCGACCGCCGACGTACGTGCTGCAACCGACGGTCCCGTCGAGGTCATCGCGCTGGCCCGCGACCTGCTCCTGCAGCTGCTGGACGAAGCGCAGAGCCTGCGCGAACAGCTGCAGCAGGTCGTCAAGGCGCGCCGCAGGGAGAATCAGAACCGGCGCCGGGAACCCAGGCGCCGCCAACCGGGGGTGCAGTATGCATAACACCACGCGCATACGCCCCCGCTGGCGCAAGGTCCTGCAGGATCTCTGGGAGAACAAGGTTCGCACGCTGCTGGTCATCGCCTCCATCGCCGTGGGCATCTTCGCCATCGGCATGATCGTGGGCGCCTACGTCATCCTCGCCCAGGATCTGAGCGCGGACTACGCCTCGGTCAATCCCGCCAACGTCAACCTGATGACAACGCCCTTCGATAAGGGCTTCATCAAGGTCATCCGGCGGCTGGACGGCGTCGCCGACGCCGAGGGGCGCCGGATCGTGACGGTACGGGTCGAGACCGCGCCGGGCGTCTGGGAGGAATTGACGCTGGAGGCCATCCCTGACTTCGCCGAGGCGCGGATCAACGATCTGCGCCCGGTCGCGGGCACAATGACGCCGGACGACGAGGAGGTGGTGCTGGAGAGCAAGACGCTGGACGCGCTGGGCGTCGCCGTGGGCGACACGCTCACCATCGAGCTGCCCGACGGCGTCGAGCGCGACCTGTCCGTCGCCGGTGCGGCGCAGGAAGCGACCTACAGCTACGGCGCCATCCTGGGCGACGACAAGGGCTACGTCACCTACGAGACCCTGCCGTGGCTGCATCAGCCGCTGAGCCTCAATCGGCTCTACGTCACGGCGGCGCAACGCGCCGACGACAAGGGGCACCTGGAGCAGCTGGCAAACGCCGTCACCGACCGGGTCGAGCGCAGCGGACGCGCGGTCTATCAGACCGAGATCTCCAAGCGCAGCCAGCATCCGCTGGCGTCGATCATCCAGGCGCTGCTCGGCGTCCTGAGTATCATGGGCGTCCTCGTCCTCTTCCTCAGCGGCTCGCTCATCGCCAATACCATGACCGCCCTGCTCAACCAGCACCTGCGCCAGATCGGCGTGATGAAGCTGGTGGGCGCACGGCGCTTCCAGGTCGTGGGCATGTATCTGACGCTGATTGTGATCTTCAGCCTCATCGCGCTGGCCTTCGCGCTGCCGACGGGCAGCTGGGCCGCCTACACCCTCTCGGAGTTCGCCTCGGGGATCATTAACTTCCGCCTGCAGGGCTTCCGCGTAGTGCCGCTGGCGGTGATCCTGCAGGTGCTGGTGGCGGTGCTGGTGCCGCTGTGCGCAGGGCTGCTGCCCGTCTTCAAGGGCGCCCAGGTCACCGTACAGAAGGCCATGGGGGGGACGGGCATGAACGGCGGCACCACCAAGAAAGGTCCGCTGGATCGCCTGCTGGCACAGTTGCGCGTCCTCTCGCGTCCGTTAATCCTCTCCATCCGCAACACCTTCCGGCGGAAGGGGCGGCTGGCACTGACGCTGATCACGCTGACGTTGGGCGGCGCCATCTTTATCGCCGTCTTCAACACGCAGGCCTCGCTCAACCTCAAGATCAGCGAGCTGAGCAAGTACTTCCTGGCCGACGTCAACCTCGACTTCGCCCAACCCTACCGCATCGAGGCGGTCCGGCGAGAAGCGCACCGCGTGGAGGGCGTGGAACGCGTCGAGGTCTGGCTGATCACCGGCGCTGAGCGGATCTATCCCGACGACCGCCCGCCTGAGAGTTTAGCCGTGCTGGCGCCGCCAGCCGACAGCCCGCTGGTCGAGCCGGTGATGATGGAGGGGCGCTGGCTGCTCCCCGAGGACGAGAACGCCATCGTCGTCAACGACGCCTTCTGGGACGAGGAGCCTGATCTGGCGCCGGGCGACACGCTGCAGCTGGAGATCGAGGGCGACGAGAAGACGTGGCACGTTGTGGGGATCTTCCAGTATGCAGGCAGCGGCGAGCTGCTGGCCTACACCAATTACGACTACCTGGCACGGGAGCTCAACCGCCAGAACAGGGCATCGACGTACCGCATCGTGACCGAGCGGCACGATCTGCGCAGCCAGCAGGCCATCGGCGCAGCGCTGGACGAGCACTTCAGCAAGCGCGGCTACCGCGTGCAGGACGTCGAACCGGGCAATGAGCTGGGCGCCACCATCGGCGATCTCTTCGGCATTCTCACCGCTGTCCTGCTGATCATGGCGCTGTTGACCGCGCTGGTGGGGAGCATCGGCCTGACGGGGACCATGAGTATGAACGTGCTGGAGCGCACCCGGGAGATCGGCGTGCTGCGCGCTATCGGCGCCTACGACCGCTTCATTATGCGCGTCGTCATCATCGAGGGGGCCATCATCGGCCTGCTCAGCTACCTGCTGGCGACGGCGCTCTCCTTTCCCATCACCCAGGTGCTCTCCAACGTGATCAGCCTGGCGATCTTCAACGCGCCGGCCCAGGCTGCCTTCACCGTCGAGGGCTTCCTCATCTGGCTGGGCATCGTGGTGCTGCTCTCCGTGCTGGCGAGCATCCTGCCCGCGCGCAACGCCTCCCGGCTAACCATCCGCGAGGTGTTGGCCTACGAGTGAGGCTGGGACTTTACACATAAGTGGGGCGCACTTTGAAAGTGCGCCCCACGGCTCTTTGGGATTTCGCCGGATGCAAAGGCAACGTTTGCCACGCGCTTC
>CAZCPK010000106.1:0-10533 GCA_964500755.1 uncultured Anaerolineales bacterium | reverse complement strand
CTCACCTGGATCACCAGATCGGATAGTGCGAAAAAATGGTATTCTTCATCGCTGCTATTGGTAATTGCCCACAAGTCTGGTATCGTTCACCGAACCTGTTGCCTTTTTACCACAGAGAGCACTGAGCACCCCGAGAAAAGCCAGGACTTCTATCTATGCGATCTTCGCGAGCTCTGCAGTGAGATGTGGGTAACCACCAGGGCCATCTAGGGACTCAGAACGAGAGAGGACAATACCCTTATCAGGAAAGATACCTTTGCGATGATCATGCCATACGCATACGTTCAGTGTGTAACACAGGCATTCAGGATGCACACGTAGTGCATCCTGAATGCAATGATGTTATCTCAACACGCAATGACACAACTGAAAAGGATTTGCCTACTCCGCAAAGTGTTGTACGAGATTATAGGGAGAAAAGACGCCCTTCCCGGTAACGACGGCGCTGACCAGCTGTGGCGGTGTGACGTCGAACGCAGGGTAATATCCGCACACACCCTCTTTCGCCGTACGAGTACCCAGCGCATGCAGCACCTCTTCCGAATCTCGCTCCTCAATGGTCACCGTGTCGACGGTGGGATTCTGGGGCGCCGGCGACCCCACAACGTAGAACGGCACGCCGTGGAAATGCGCCGCCAGCGCGATCTGGAAGGTGCCGATCTTGTTGACCACGTGTCCGTCCAAGGGAATGACGTCCGCCGCGCAGATAAAGGCATCGATCTTTCCCTGGGAGATGACGTGACCCGGCATGTTGTCTGTGATGACGGTGACCGGTACACCAATCTCCTCCGCCACGCTGGCGGTCAGTCGGGCGCCCTGCAGATAAGGACGTGTCTCCGGGCAGAAGAGTGAGATATCCTTCCCTTGTTCCTTGGCGACCAGCAACAAGAAGCCGATGAGCGTTTCGGCAAAGCACTGCGTAAGCACCGTCGGCGCGTCGGGCAGCAGTTCCACCGCATAGGTGGCGATCGTCCGCGAGCGACTGTAGCGCGCTTCCCGGCGCTCCTCGACGTAAGTGTACGTCGCGGCCTCGGGATCTCCCCCTTCCGCCAATGCCTGGACCGCCACCTGACGCAGGCGCTCCGCGTGCGCCACCATGCGCTCCGACGTGGTAGGACGCGCGTGGGAGAGCACGTAGGCCGCACGCTCCAGGTGTTGCTCCGCCGCCTCCGACGCCATCTCCCGCGCCTCGCGAGCTGCGCTGACCATCCCCATCGAGGCCGCCATCCAGGGCCCTCCACTCTGCGTTACCATATCGGTGATGGCTTGGGCGACCTCCTGATAATTCTCACAGCGCACGTACTCGACCTCTCGCGGGTAGACGCGCCGATCCAGAATGTAAACCTCACCGTCCTCATAGCGCGCGACGTTTTCATATTGTAGCAAGAAACCCAATCCCTCGTCTGCTCGACTCATAGTAGCCTCCACTATCTAAGAACGTTACGAACAAAATACGTGGGTTTATCCTGCGTCTCGTAGTACGTACGCATGATCATTTCGCCCAGGATACCCATCATCAAGAACTGTACGCTCAACAGAATCAAAAGAATACCCAAGAAAAAGAGGGGCCGGTTGGCGATGGTGTAGGCGCGAAACGCCTCCGCGCCGTCGATCAAACCGCGGATCAGTTTGGTGAGCACCAGCGCGCCGTCAATGCCGACGCCCAGAATGCCGGTGACAATGGCGACCGTGCCGAAAAAACGCATGGGGCTGCTGAAGAAGCCCATGAGAAACGAGACAGTGATCAAGTCAAGAATGACGCGCGGCGTGCGGGAGATGGCGCCATACTTCGACGTGCCCTGCCGGCGGCTTCGATCGTTGACCGGCACTTCAGCGACGCGGGCGCCGACGGTGCTGGCCAGCTCCGGCATAAAGCGGTGCAGCTCACCGTAGAGGCGGATGTGCCGTACCAGGTCGGCGCGAAAGACCTTGAGCGAGCAGCCGCGATCGTGGAGAGAGATATCGCTGACCCGGCTGATGATGGCGTTGGCGACGCCGGAGAGTAAGCGACGCACCCAGTTCTCCCGCCGCTCGACGCGCCACCCGACGACGATATCGTAGTCGCCCCCGCGCAGCTTCGCCACCAATTTGGGGATGTCGGCGGGATCGTTCTGTCCGTCGGCGTCCATCGTCACCACGAGGTCCGCGCGGGCGTAGTCGAAACCGGCGGTGAAGGCCGCCGTCTGGCCAAAGTTACGGCGGAAGCGCACGACTGTCACCCGGTCATCCTGTTCGTGCAGCGCCTGCAGAATCTCGTAACTACCGTCCCGACTGCCGTCGTCGACAAATATCAGCTCATAGCTCGGGACAAAGTCGTCAAGGCTCGCGGTCAGCTCCTCGTGCAGAGGGCACAGATTCCCCCGCTCATTATAGGCGGGAATCACGACAGAGAGCTCCGGCCGCGGGTGTACAGATTCATTCATAGGCAGTCAACTCCTTCGTGTTGGCAAGCGCGTACCAGAGACCGCCACCCAATCCGACCAGCACGTGGGAAAGGGCGTAATTCGTCAGGGACATCGCCAGCGCCGCCTCCTCCGGGACGCCGAGCGCGCCGAAGAGCAGCGCATAGGTCTGCTCCCGTACTCCCAATCCACCGACCGAAATGGGCAAGGTCAAGGAGAAGGAGATAAGGGGCGTGAAGAGCACAAAGATGCCAAAAGGTACGTCCACCCCAAAACCCCACGCGATCAGGACGTTGAAAGCGATCAACAGACCATCAAAGATCAGCGAAACCAGACACGCTCGCCCCAGGGCCGGATACCCCAGCCGGGCCACGGCGGTGTAGAAACGCTCCCACTTCTCCTGACCCGGAAGCCGGATTCTGCTGCCCAGCCAGGGCAAGAGCGGCGTACCCAGCACGGCCCAGCCGCCTACGACGCCCACCACAGCGCCCAGCCCGATCACGGGCAGCCAGCCCGTAGGCAACAGGCCGCGACTGAAGGGCAGCGCCAACAACGCCAGCACAAAGAGCACCCATAGCCCCGTCGCCCGATCAACCAGCGTCGTGCCGATGGCCTCCGGTGCGCGCTGCGTCATGCGCGCGAGCTCCGCCATCTTCACCGCGTCGCCCCCAAGGCCCGAGGGAAGAAAGACGTTGAAGAAGGACCCGACGAAGTAGAGATAGATTAACCGGGGTAAGGGAACCTCGATCCCCAGCGGACGCAGCAGCGCCTGCCAGCGCACCGCGCGCAGAGCCGTCCCCGCCGTTATCAACACACCGGCGACGGCAAGATAGCCCCAGTGAGCACGTCGCAGCGTCGCCCAGAGCATCCCCAGATCTACCTGAAAGATCAGGAGATAGGCCAATAGGCCGGCGCTGACCAGCACCTTGAGCGCGTTGAGCCACCAGGAGCGCTCAGAGCGTTCTTGGAGTTTCTTCTCCTTCATGCCTTACTCGCCGATGATCTTGACGAGTACCCGCTTACGGCGGCGACCGTCAAATTCACCGTAGAAGATCTGCTCCCAGGGACCGAAGTCGAGACGCCCCTCGGTCACCGCGACGACGACCTCCCGGCCCATAATCTGCCGTTTGAGATGCGCGTCGGCGTTATCCTCGCCGGTGCGGTTATGCTCGTACTGCGAGGGCGGCGCGTGGGGCGCCAGCGACTCCAGCCAGCGCTCGTAGTCGTCCAGCAGGCCCTGCTCGTCGTCATTGACGTAGACCGACGCCGTGATGTGCATGGCGTTGACCAGACAGAGCCCCTCTTGAATGCCGCTCTCCTGCAGGCAGGCCTCAACCTTGGGCGTGATGTTGATAAAGCCGCGCCGTGAGGGCACGTGAAACCACAATTCCTTGCGATAGCTCTTCATAATAAAACCTCCTAACTGTACAAATGATCATTCGCGCGCGTAGCCGAGCGCGCAGCACCACTTCACGCTCAATGCAGACGCGCCGCCTCCAAGTATAAAACAAGTCGCGCATAAGGCGAATTTCGCATCCCCGCCCGCCTGCGGTATACTGAAGAAGATCACAGGTTCAAGAAACACCCAAGTTTTGAGATCGATGCACATAACCCACAAGAAAAGGAGAAACCATGTCACAACAATGGGATCACTCACCCGAGATGCAGATCGATACAAACGCGACCTACCGGGCAACGCTGGAGACCGAGAAGGGCGACATCGTCGTGGAGCTCTATCCGGAGCATGCGCCCAAGACGGTCAATAACTTCGTCTTCCTCGCCCGGGAAGATTTCTATGACGGCGTCACCTTTCACCGCGTCATCTCCAACTTCATGATCCAGGGCGGCGACCTGACGGGGACAGGACGCGGCGGCCCAGGGTACACGTTCGAGGACGAAGTTGAGGGCAATCCGCTGCGCCACGAGCGCGGCGTCATCTCCATGGCCAACGCCGGCCCCAACACCAACGGCAGCCAGTTCTTCATCACCCACGCCCCACAGCCACACCTCGACGGTAAGCACACCGTCTTCGGGAAGGTCGTGGACGGCATGGATGTCGTCGACGCCATCGCGCAAGGCGACACGATCGCGCACGTCACCGTGGAGCAAGTATAACTCGCCCGCAAGCACGCCTCCAAGCACAACGGTCCGGGTTCTCCCGGACCGTTGTCGTATCCACGAGGACCGCCTTCACATCCAGTGGGCGAACTCACCCTGCTCGATCTGCGTCACCGTCTCCTCACGATCGAGCACGTGATAACGGCGTATCGGCGTGACGTACAGCCGGTACCCGCGAGCTTCGGCCCAGCGTGCCGCCGCCAACAATTCCTCAAAGGCGCTCTGCATCGCCGCCCCCTCCTTGGGACCAAAACGGTAGGTCAGCAGGTAGGGATTCTCGTGCTCCAGATACGCCAGGATCGCTTCCAGTCCGGTGACAAGCTCGGACGGAGCGGGCCGCTCGTGCAGATTCTGCAGCGCTTCGATCGGCAGCTGCAAGTTCTGGCGGAAGATCTTGAGGATGCCCGGTCGGTGTAACACCTTCGCCAGCGCCTCGGGATGTTCGATCATCAACTCCGCCGGGAGCCCCAATGCTTTGTCCGTGTCGTTCCGCACCTCGACCCGGAGTTCAAAGTGCTCATCGACAATTTCCGGGGCCGATAAGCGATCTTCCTCCGGGATAAGCGCGCGCACCGCGTCCATCACACCCTCAGCATACGACTCGAAATACGTGCGCCGCGCCATTCCCACCGGCACCACCGCCGGCGGAATGGACTCACCGACGCTCATCTTGAGCTCCGGACGCTTGAAGTGCAAGCCGGCATTGAGCGCGCCCGTCATGTCCCCAAAGCCGATGGGGAGCACCGGCGCCCCTCCCCGGTAGCTGAGCCACGCGACGCCCGGCTGCGCCCGCTTCTGACTCCCCTGCCAAAATCCGCCTTCTGGGAAAATCCCCACCACGCCGTCCTGGGCTAGTACGTCCAGCGCCCCGCGCAGCGCGGCCCGGTCGACGTGTCCCCGGTTGATGGGAATGGCGCCAAAGGCTCCAATTGCTAACGTCGTGATACGCTCCGAGGGAATATCCGACGCCGCCAGCATCTCCACCTGCCACGGGGTGTAGACCGCCATCAGCACGGCTTCCATGACCGCCGTATGGTTTCCCACCACAATTAACGGGCCGTGACGGGGAAAGTTCTCTCGATCCTCAATCTGGAGATCGAAGAGCAACGGCAAGACCAGACGCCCAACACCTCGTATCATCCCGCGGGCAAATCGTCTACGCGGATAGTTTACCGTATACGTGCGTTTCTTCATAGTCACTTCCTAAAATATAAAATTAAACCTTGACAAAATTAAACTTTTGGATTAATATATTAATATATTTAAGTAAAAAGTTAAATTAATCAAGGTGACGAGGAGAAAATGCTTATATCCAAGCAAGAAACAAGCGAATCGGATAAGCTAGAGAGCCGTCATCTTCAGGAGAAGCACATGGACCATACACCCAACCGTCAAGCAAAAGAGCAATCCGTAGATAAGGAAGAGGGCCGGGTCCACAAGAAGCTCAACCTACTCTGAGACCACGGATTCGAAGACGTATTACCCTTACTCATCCGTTAGAGCATAAGTCCAACACCGATAGGGCATATTCGAAGTTTATAAGCCCTTTCCAACAAGATCGAAAAAATCTCCCTCATACCGGCCTCACGGGGGAAAATCCCAGTTTCACATACAGAGGCGTGACCAAAAGCTGATCTGGTCACGCCTTTTTGACATCCCTCTTGCTTCTACTATACTCGATTCAGTCCCTATGACAAGGTGAGGATTCTCTACAATATTCTTCACCTGATGAATGTGAGCAGGCGAGATAGTACTCGCAGGACAAATAGGAGGGAACGATGTTTCACGCAGCCGATCGTGTTCTGGTAGGGGTTATGACGGACCCCGACGATTTTAAAATTGCGCGCAATCAGGGTTGGTATCGTATCCCACAGCGACACGCGCCTC
The DNA here is from genome assembly GCA_964500755.1 of uncultured Anaerolineales bacterium. Lineage (GTDB taxonomy): Bacteria > Chloroflexota > Anaerolineae > B4-G1 > SLSP01 > G713. Next base: position 4,126 of record CAZCPK010000106.1, on the reverse strand, counting down.
AATGTACCCCCAATGCCGCCGTTCTAGCTTTGTATTTCACCGCCGCCTTCAAAGAAGAGAAATGGGCCATCCACTGGTACGCCGAGGTGCGCGGGCACGAGCTGGTCTATCGCCGAGACCTGCTTCCCGACCAGCCCGACCATCCGCACGCCGATAAGCCCTACTACAAGTTGCAGATCGGCCCCCTGCTTCGCCGGGAGCCGCCCATCTCCAGCCTGCGCTGGCGGCGCATCACCTTCATCAAAACCACCTGGGACCGTTTTAACGACGCCGAGGAGATCAACGATCTCTACGTCTCGGGCGCCGACGGGCTCTACGTCACGTTGAAAGAGAGTGGCTTCTTCCCCGAGCGCGAGTATCTGATCCACGAGGGAAAGATGGCTTACAAAGCCGATTTGGCCATACCCTGTCGTGACGGCGTCGTCCCCATCTTTCTCGGCGAAAATCCGGCGCCGCCGGACGCGCTGCGCACTCCGGACACCGGAGCCGTGCAGGCAGCAGTCGAGCGCCTGGGCGGCCCCCTCATTCCCCCCACCGAATAGACAGTTGTTTCCGTTTCATCCGCTTACTCCCTTGGCCCGTTGACGACCTGACCAAGGGACCATTTCACGGAGGAGAAACGCCATGGCTTTTCGCTTTAGACAACTAACTGATCAGCTCTGGAGTATTCAAAGCGAGCTTTTCTATACCAACCACGGGATCTTCATCAGCGAGGGGCGCGCCTGTCTCATTGATCCCGGCATCACGCCGGATACCCTGGTTCACATCGCCCGTTTCGTGGCCCGAAAGGTTGCCGCTCCCACCGTCCTGGTGCTGACCCACGCGCATTGGGATCACGTGTTGGGCCCGGAGCACTTCGAGGACGTGACCATTGTCGCGCACGCCAACTACCTCGACGTCATCGATCGGCGCGAGAAAGAGATCCTGGGCCAGATCGCGCGCTGGGAGGCGCAGCAAGGCGTCCAACGCGCCCGGCCCTTCACCCTCCCCTACCCGGACCGCACCTTCGTCACCGAGACGGACCTCGACGTCGGGACCCTGACGCTGGAACTCAAGCACGCCCCGGGCCACGCGCCCGACCAACTGGTCGTCTACGCGCCGGAAAGCGGGACCTTGTGGGCCGCCGACATGCTCAGCGACGTCGAGATTCCCCTCGTAAGCCACAGCTTAGCCGCCTACGCACGGACTCTCGACATGCTGGCCTCGCTGGACATCCACACCCTGATCCCGGGCCACGGTGCGTCGACGCAGAACGCCGCGGAGATCCGGCGCCGCCTCGAGGCGGATCGCGCCTATCTGGACGAACTGCACCGGCGCATCCGCTCCGTCATCGCCGTCGGACGCTCCCTGGAAGACGCCGTCGCTCGCTGCGCCGACATCATTTTCCGCCATCCTGAGGAGAACGCGACAGCCCACCGGCGCAACGTCGAGAGCGCCTACGTCGAGCTGGGCGGACGCGCCGCGGACTCTCCTGTCGGCTGGGGCCAGGACGGCTGACCGGAGGTCAGCCCACCGCACAGCGGCGCAGCACGGCGTCCACTTCCTCCAGAGATGGCGCTCGCCGATCAGCGAGCGCTTTGACGCGCCCGGTCGCCTCCCGCAGCTGACCGTCGCTCAGCTCCAGCCCCAGTTGGCGAGCCCGCCAGCCCAACGCGTGTCGCCCGGTCAGGCGATGCGCCACGGAGATGTCTCGCGCCACGCCAAACTCCTGCGGATCCAGGATCTCATAAGTGTGCGGGTCGCTGAGAATCGCCTTGGTATGGATACCGGCTTTATGCGTAAACGCCGTCGGCCCGGTGATGCACGTGTTGAACGGAATCGTCACCCCGATCAAGTCGGCGACGAGCCGGTCCAATGCTTTGAGACGGGAGAGACGATAGCGCCGCACCAGGTCTGGGTTGACGGCATAGAGGCGCGCCACCAATCCCCCCAACGACGTGATGCCGTTTCGCTCGCCGATGCCCAACACGGAGGTATCGATATAAGTCGCGCCGGCGGTCAGCGCCGCGTAGCTGTTGGCGATGGCGCACCCGGCATCGTTGTGTCCGTGGAACTCGATGGCAGCCCGGACCCGCTCGTGCAGCGCTGAGATCAGCTCGTACACCGTAAAGGGTGTCGCGACACCGACGGTATCGGCCACACCCACCCGAGCGACGCCCAGCGCATCAACCTGCGTATAGATCGCCACGAGATCCTCCCAGCGGCTGCGGAAAGAGTCCTCGGTGCTGAAGCGAATCTCCAAATCGGGTCGCCGGGTCTGTAAAAAGGTGATGACCTCCGTCGCCAGCTCGATAATCTCGGGGATCGCCTTGCCGTTCGAATGACGCTGCAGCCATTCGCTGGCGCCGATCATCACGTTGACGCCGTCAATGGGCAGCGAGGCCGCCACTGCTGCATCCCGAGGATGACACCGGATGTGCGTCAGCACCTTGGCCTGCAATCCCAACCGCGCCAACACCTCCAGGTCCGCCCGGCTCTGCGGGGATGCCACGGGAGACGTCATCTCGATGTACTCCACGCCAAAATCATCCAGCGCCCGCGCGATGCGCAGCCGCTCATCTGTGGTGAAATGCGCTCCGGCAAATTGCTCCCCCTCACGCAACGTCGAATCGATAATGCCGAAATCTTCGATTGTCATCGTATCCTCCACGTACGTATCCATCTCGCCCCTTTCCTACTTCTTCTTGTATTTGTGTAGATTCCATCAACTGTTGGACGTTGTCTGCTCAACCTCGTTTTCTTCGATCAACCGTGCTCACCTCCTCCCAATAAAAAAGCGCTGGCTCCCGGGTCGGAAACCAGCGCGTGTCAGCAGAAAAAAGCAAAGGCCGGCTAACCAGACCCGGGGTCCGGCATCGACTTGCCCTTCTGCTTGCTCATCACTTGCATGCTCAACACGTTCTCTACCTCACTCCCCATAGAAAAAGCCCCCCGGCTCAGACCAGGGGGCTCAAAAGGCGCCTTGAGTTACACAGCGCAAACTTAACCCGGCCGGCCGGCAGGTCGGTCCATGGTCTTGCAGCGCTTGCACTTCGTAACTTCGTAAATTTGTATCATCATATCCTTGGCTCTACAGAAATAACTACATATCTCACCACAGAGACACGAAGGGCATAGAGAAAACAAGAGTTTACTTCAATAAAATTAACCCAAGGCACCTATCCGTGAATTTTTCTCAATACCTTTTTAATATTTACCTTGGTGTTCTCTGTGCCTCAGTGGTTCAGATGCTTTTTTCGGTAGAGTCATCCTTATGTTGTTCCGAAAAATGATACCGTAAGGCCGAAAAAAGTCAATCAAGGCCCTCGTTCCACTCCAGCTCGAACTCACCGATGTGCACGGTATCTCCCGCCTTGATGCCGGCCTCGCGCAGCTCATCCAACACGCCCTTGTGACGCAGATAGCGATGCAGGCGCAGGATCCCCTCCTGGCGACCCAGATCGGTGCGCTCAACGGCCCGTTCGATCTGCCGGCCCTGAACGCGCCAGACACCAGGCCGTACCTTTTGCACGGCAACGGCCTGCTCACGCTTGGCAAAATCGGGGCGGACCACGACAGGCTCCGGCTTCTCCGGCTCGGGCGGCGGCAGCTCTTCCAGAATCTGCACCGCACGCCCCAGTACCGGGCGTATGTTCTGGTGCGTCAGCGCCGAGATACCGAAGACGGGATAGCCTTCCTCCTCCAGGGCGACCTGGAGCTCCGGAAAACGCGCCTCGGCCTGGGGCATATCCAATTTGTTGATGGCGACGATCTGCGGCTTCTCGGTCAGGCCGTGGCCAAAGGCCCGCAGCTCCTCATTGATGGCCCGAAAGTCCGCCAGTGGATCCGGGGCCGTGCCGTCCACCAGGTGGATCAGCACGCGCGTGCGTTCGACGTGCCGCAGGAACTCGTGCCCCAGGCCCTTGCCCTCACTGGCGCCCTCGATCAGCCCGGGCACGTCGGCCATCACAAAGGACGTCTGCGCGTCCAAGGCGACCACGCCAAGATTGGGCTGCAACGTGGTAAAAGGATACGCGGCGATCTTGGGCTCTGCTGCCGTCGTCACGGAGAGAAAGGTCGATTTGCCCGCGTTGGGCTTCCCTACCAGCCCCACGTCGGCCAACAGCTTGAGCTCCAACCGCAGGTG
>CAZCPK010000105.1:9118-10581 GCA_964500755.1 uncultured Anaerolineales bacterium | reverse complement strand
CAGAGACTCCCTGTGACGTTTGTCCATGTTATCAACCCCGGTTTCGTTTGCCTTGATCTTGTCTACGCACGTTCTGGGGTGACGAGGGCGGTTTCGGTAATCAATTTGCTTCGAAATCCCGCATTTCACCCAGAAACCAATAAGGACCATGCGTCACTCCGTTCAGCCCAGGTATCCCTTGGTCAAGTGACTGACAAACAGACCTCCAGGACCCAATCAGCAAAGTCACGAGATGAGGCGGTCAGAATCTGTACCCTTCTGGGAAACTACTGTGGTCAGGTTTGGTTTTGAATAAGGCGGAGCTCCGCCTGAATCTGCTCACGGATATTGGGGTACTCGAAATTATGAGTCAACAGTCGGACGTCCAGCTCTTCCAGGATGTCCTCCCCCACTGCGCTAAGATCCCAGTAAATGGCCGGATGGTGTAACGTACGAATGAGCAGGGCGGAAGCGCGCTCCTGTAATCCGCGTCTCTGATAGAGAGCTGCCAGACCAACCAACGCTTCCAGCGCCACCGCCAGCACCTGAGCATCCAGCGCAATCTCCAGCGCCTCTCGGAAAACATCTTCGGCCTCTTCATCTTCGTCCAGTGCATAATGCACGAAGCCCAGATTGATGAGGTTGTTGGCCATCTCCCACTGGTAGCCGATCTCGCGACACAAGGCGATACCGCGTCGATGATGGCGTTTTGCCTGATCGTACTCACCCAGCGCTTCACAAGAGAGTCCAAGATTGGTCATACGAGCGGCCATCCCCCAGATATCGCCCAGCTCTTCGCAGACTTCCATTTCTTCCTGGAAGTAGGCCTTCGCTTGCCGATGGTCTCTACGCTCGGCCGCCACAATGCCCAGCCCGTCCAGACTACTCGCTATTCCACTGCGACACGCGTGGCGCTTGAAAAGTTCCAGGGCTTCCTTGAAGCGTCTCTGGGCTTTATCCAGATCCCCTCTCTGCCAGGCCAGGTTTCCCTCCATCTGGAGGAGAAAGCCCCACTCAAACCAATAGTCTGACGCGTCGAGTAGCGCTCGGCTTTCATCCAGCAGCCGCTGCGTCTTGTCAAAACGTGAATGGACGTACGCCAACCAGGCCCCCCGAGACAAGGTCACGCCCAGCAAGGTAGCGGTTTCGGCAGAACCCCGTTGATTCCGCAGGCGCGTCAATAACTCCTCAAAGACGATCTGTAATTCCTGCAGACGCCCCTGCATGACGAGGAAGAGGTGAAAGGCCCGCAGTGATCGCGTCAATGGTTCCACCCGCAGAGTACGAACGTTCCATTGCCAGGCCGCGCGCACGTTCTCCAGCTCCTCAACGATCTCCGCTACCGCCTGCTGCTGTCGCCCCCCCATCAGATCCGGCAAGCGCTTGGCCAAAAACTCGGCATAGTAGTCCGCGTGACGATCTCGAATCTCCCGGAGCCGCGCCGGATTGACGGATAGTTTCTCCAGGACGTATTGGCGGAAGAC
>CAZCPK010000105.1:0-9108 GCA_964500755.1 uncultured Anaerolineales bacterium | reverse complement strand
GCAGTTCGTAACGCTCCTCCCCGCTGCGACGCAGCAAGGAGCGATCCAATAACGCGGAGAAGAGCGGTAGGGAGACTTGAGCGACGTGCTGCACAGCCGCGCGGCGAAAGCCGCCCCGAAAGACCGCTAATGCAGCAAAGATCTGACGCTCCTGTTCAGAGAGGGCGCCCCACGAATGATCGAAGACCGTCCGCAGGCTACGGTGCCGTTCCGGGATATCTCGCAATGAGGTGGAGAGAAAGTCGAGATTCTTCCGTATCTCGTCCGCGATTTCCGCACAGGTGAGGGACTGGATCCAGGTGGCAGCCAGCTCAACGCCCAACGGCAGGCCTTGTAGATAGCAGCAGATACGCGCTACGTGAGGACGGTTCTCCACGTTGAGCGCGAAGTCCGGCTTGACGCGTCGCGCGCTCTGCACGAACAGTTGCACCGCGCTATATCGCTCCAGATCAAAGAGATCGCACTCCCTAGGATAAGCCAGGCCCGAGACGTCGAAGAGCCATTCCCACTGCAAGCTAAGCCGCTCCCGAGAGGTCACCAACAGCTTGACGCCCGGCGCCTGGGAGAGTATCTCCGAGAGAAGAGGCGCGGATTCGACCAGATACTCAAAGTCGTCCAGCACCAGAAGCAGCTCCCGATTCTGTAAATATTTAAGCAATCGCGTCTTGGGATCCAACACACCCTGGAAGGAAAGGTGCAAGAGAGAGAGTATGGTATCCGGCAGGAGCTCCGGATCATCCAGGGAGGCGAGCGGCACAAAGCAGACCCCGTGGCAGAAAGCGTGACCCAGGCGAGCGGCCGCCGCCAGCGCCAGGCGGGTCTTACCGACGCCCCCAGGTCCGATCAACGTCAATAATCGGCAGTCCGGCTTGGTCAATAACTTCTCAATGTACGCCAGCTCCTCTTTTCGGCCCAGAAAGGGCGTAGGCGGCACCGGCAGAGAGTGCGTCGGTTTGATTTCCGGAGCCATCTGCCTCCCCCGGACCTTGGAGGAGATCCGATTGGCCTTGATGTCCTGGTAGAGCTGGACCGTCCGCTGCTGCGGCGTCACGCCCAATCCTTCGCGCAACACCCTCACACACTCGTCATACTGTCGAAGGGCCGCCTGACGTTGCCCCGACCAGGCGTAGAGGCGCATCATCTGACGACGAGCCGGCTCGTGGTAGGGATCCCACGTCACCCAGCGGCGTGCGTATCTCAGCGCCTCGTCAAAGGTGTCGCGCGCGCTGTATTCCTTGACCAGCTGTTCCAGCGCACCGTGCAACTGACGTCGCAGTGTCTCGGTCTGAAAGAGCTGCCAGTCGTCGAACTCCAGACTATCGGGCAGGGAGAAGCCGGTCATGAAATCGTCGCGGTAGAGATCCACAGCAGCCGCCAACTCCGGTAAGCAGCGGGGACAGATCTCTTGCTCTGAATGTCCATGCGTGCGAGGGGCCGCCAGATGGTCCTGAAACGCCAGTACGTCCACCCAAAACTCACCTGGACGTCGCTCAACCGCCAGATAGGAGCGGCTGATATCAAGATTTTGGGCACCCACGGCCTTTTTAAGCGTGACCAGAACCCGGCGTAGGGCAGCGAGACCCCGACTGCGATCCATGTCAGGCCAGAGAAACGTAGCCAGCGCATCACGGTTGTGATATTCGCCCGTGAGTGTGAGGTAGGCCAACAAGGCCAGCGCCTTCCGGCGTCCAAGATCAACAACCTCACCTTCTCGTTCAATACGCGGCGGTCCGAGCAGGTATAAGGACAATTTTGAAGTCATAGAATTTGGGTTCCTTACCCTTATTCTGGGTCAGTTTCAGAAGAAAATCAAATGTCACGCCAATTGCAACGCTCTTCGCAACGTTTACGAAACGCACCGCCAGTACAATGTAAGCAAAGGTAAGGTTTGGACAGGGCACAGAAGCATAATTAACAGAAGCATAGATAAAGGATAAAGGCAGCACCCAATTCGTAGACAAGCTACCTAGCACTTTGACGGGCATTGATCAGGGGAGGCGGAACGCTGATCAGCCGAGAAGATGAATTCACCACAACCCACATCACACACTACGTCATCTTTGCGGCGCGTCGTAATCAAGGAAACGGTTACCCGACCAGTGCGTAGAGATAGCAGCTCTGAAAGTGCTAGGTAGCTCGTCCCCCCATCGACCGGCGCCCCAGGGCGCCGGGCTTCCTCTTTTAAGATAGATCAAGTACTCAGGGAGGGTACCTCATGCAACCGCATCTGAAAGTGGAAGGCGTCTCACGCCTGCTTGCCGCCGTACCAATCTATCAATCTTATCTCACAGCCGACGAACTGACCGCACGTCGCCACCATCTCGCCGCCCGCGCCGCACCCGATACGGAGCTCTTTAGCCTGGGCCGTTCACGCGGTGGCGAACAGATCGAGGTGTTGCGCATAGGGCAGGGACAGCATACTGCGCTACTGGTAGCGCCATCGTCGCCCGATGCTCCGGCCGGGACGTTGGCCCTGGATCATCTGGCGCGAGAATTGACCAAAGATCCCGCCCTGCGGGCGTCCCTTGACTACACGTGGTATCTGATTAGCTGCGCAAATCCCGACGACCTGCGGTTAAACGAAGGGTGGTTCACCGAGCCCTTGACAGTCCGGCGTTATGCCCGACATTGTTATGGCGGGTCCGAACCCTCAACCTTTCCCCGGCTCGTACGCGATTTCGCAAGACGCGTGAAGCCAGATTTAATATGCGCGTTGGGAGGCGCGCCTCTGAATCAAGTGCGCTACTGCCTGCCGCAAGATGACGTTTTATTGCATGACGCTCTACGGCGCCTCCTTGAAGCGCAACCTGTACCGTTGCGCTGGGACCTGGAGAGCGATGCGAACGCAGCCCCCCGTTCCAATCTCCCGTCCGCCTCCCGTTATTTTACCTGCAGTGTTCCTTTATTCCAAACCCAACACAGGTCACCGCTCTCCACAGAGGATAACAGTGTAGACTTCATCACGACCGAGTATGAGGCGATCAAAGAGCAGCTCACCGTCGACACGCCCTTCCGCCAAAGTATCGAGCGCTTTACCCGCCAACGCCAGAATCAATCCCCAGCTCTTCTTACACCGACCGATCGCCAGCTACACACCCTGATAAAACTGGGCACGTTCCTCCGGATGCTGGATGCTCAAATTGCCGTGACCCAGAATCCCAGGCAATTTCGGGCAATGCGGAACCGCGCGGAGGGGCTTTTTGAGGATCAGGCAGAGCGCTTTGCCCAGGAAAACGGGTGCCGCCCCCTCCCCATTCGGACCCTGGTGCGCTTGCTGTTGAACAGTATTCTGCTCATAGCGCAGCAGGTGACCAGACAACGACACTATGCTCCCTCCTCCTACCAGCATCTGCCAGGGGGATCGCTGACCTTGCTGGCGAGCTAAAGATCTGCGCGCAACCACAGCTCACGCAACGAGCGCGTTACCAGAGAGCTGCCCACATCCGGCGGCAATAGCAGCGCCACGGGAACGACGAAATGTATGAGGGATCTGCGCTGCGTTGAGCACGGCGGTAAACGCTTTAAGTGCACTTGAGGAGGAGGACGCCGCCGGATAAGCCTCCGTGGCGTTGACAGGGATCAAATTGACGTGCGCCGGCAAGCCCTGCAGACGCGCACACAGCGCGTGGGCCTGGGCGGGAGTGTCGGTCCGCCCCTCAATAAGCACCCACTCAAACATCACCCTCTCACCTCTCTTTCCCACGTAATAGCGGACCGCCGCCATGAGCTCATCCAGCGGATACCGGCGATTGATAGGGAGCAGTCGATTGCGCAACTCATCGGTGGCAGCGTGCAATGAAATCGCCAGATTGACCCGCAGATCCTCCCGGGCCAGACGCCGGATTCCCGGCACAATGCCCACCGTGCTGAGCGTTATTCGGCGCTCCGGGACGTGTATACCCCAAGGATGCGTCAACCGGCGCAGCGCCGCCAGGGTATGCTCGTAATTCAGCAGGGGCTCTCCCATGCCCATCAGAACGAAGTTGGAGAGCGACGCTCCGCGCTCCGCCAGGGACCGGCGGACGTGGACGACCTGCGCGACGATCTCCCCTGCAGTGAGCTGGCGCACGAAGCCCATCTGACCCGTAGCGCAAAAAGCACAGCCACAGGCACAGCCAACTTGCGTGGAGATGCAAGCGCTATAACGCTCACCGTATTGCATCACGACCACCTCGATGCGCTGACCATCGGCTAACGCCAACAGATCTTTATAGGTCTCACCGTCGGGAGACGTGCGCCGCGCCAAACGCGGCAGCACCGGAACGTGGAACCGGTGTTGCAACGCGGCCCGCGCCTTTGCCGGCACGCAGGTCGGTAGCGCCGCAAGATCGGTCTGCTGCTCACGGTAGAGCCACCGCCAGATGGCGCGGACCTGAGCGCGCCCAACGCCCCAGGGTGCCACCAGCGTTTCCAATTCCCAGAAAGAAAACTCATAGAGACTCGTTGTCAGATCCATATTCCTATTATACCGCATGCCCTGATCCAACTCACTTCCAACTCAATACAACGAAATCCAAAAGCAGTTATGACGCACTCCGTACCTCACAAGACATTCCCCTTGCTACACTAAGGATATGCGAGACGAAGCACATCCACACACACCTCGTCTAAAACCATACGTCCACAGGACGAACATAGCCGACCGGACGCACGACCGACGTAACTCGCGCGAGAACATCGGGCAAATATAGGTAGGCAAACGTCGAGGAGGAAGCGAGATGCTATACGACCTTAGGGATCTTTTTGAGTATGCGGTCCAGGGAAAGGACGAGGAGCTGGGCCACGTCCACGACTTCTATTTTCACGACCAGCGCTGGGAAGCGCTCTATCTGATCATCGACACCGGGCCGTGGTTTCTGGGAGAGAAAACCCTCGCCGCGATCGAGGGCGTGGAGATGCCTATTCAGGAAGATCAGCTCCTGCCCGTCGATATGACCAAAGAGGAGGTCCAGGGCAGTCCCAGTATAGACGTGACCCAACCCATCTCCGAGCGGCAGCTCGCGGAGCTTCACGCTCATTACAACTGGGCCCACCTTGGAGGCCCTATCGTGCAACCCCCTCTGGCGTACGTACCTCCCGGAGCCCTGGCAGAGCCGGAGATCAAACCACCGGCCGCGCCGGCAGAGGACACCCAGCAACCAGAGCCTACGCCCTATCTGCGCAGCGCCCGTGAGGTCATGGGATACCACGTCCACGCTCGGGATGGAGAGATCGGGCACCTCGAGAGTTTCCTGGTCAATCCCCAGGACTGGTATCTACGTTACGCCATCATCGATACGCGAAATTGGCTACCGGGACGCAAGGTGTTGGTCTCACCGGTCTGGATCGAGGAGATCCGCTGGGCAGAGCAAACGGTCTACGTAGAGCTGAAGAAAGAGACAATCAAGAATAGCCCGGAGTATGACCCGACCCAACCCGTTGAACGCGGCTATGAGGAACGGCTCTATCGACATTACGGTCGACGCGGTTATTGGGTCGAGGCTGAACAGGAAAAAGCATAAGCAGTAGAGGAAAGGAGAGCATGGACGTCCAACTTTACGTCGCCAGCAAATTTGGCCTGCACATCTTCAATCGTCAGGACGGTGAATGGGAGCAGACAGGAGGCGCCCTGGAGAGGAAGCACGTCACCAGCGTGGCAGCCCACGACCCGCACGTTCTGGCGGGCACGACGGCAGGCAGCTACCGCTCGTCAGATCGCGGTCAGAGCTGGTGGGAGGCCAACGAGGGGTTGACCGAACCCCACATCCGCTGGCTGGTCTATCATCCTTCTGGTGATGGGCGCGCCTATGCAGGAACGGAACCGGCGTCGATCTTCTACTCCGAGGACGAGGGACGCAGCTGGGGCGAACGCCCCGAGGTGATCCGGTTAAGGGAAAAATACGGTTGGAGCCTTCCCTACTCTCCCAACGCTGGCTGCGTACGCGGTTTCGCCTTCCATGCCGCGCGCGGATACGCGGCGGTCGAACAGGGGGGGCTCCTGCGGACCGATGACGGCGGCAAACTGTGGCAACTGGCGCCGGGGAGCACCGGAGAGACGAAGCCACCCAACGTCAACGACTACATCCATCCCGACGTACACTCGGTGAAAATTCATCCCACGTCCAAAGAACGGGTCTTCGCGCCCACGGGCGGCGGCCTCTATTATTCCACCGACGGTGGCCAGGCCTGGGAGCAGCTCTACCGCTGCTACACCCGCGCCGTCTGGCTGGACCCCGACGATCGGGGTCACGTCATCTTCGGGCCCGCTGACGGCGTCGACAGCGGTGGGCGCATCGAGGAGACGATCAACAACGGCAAGACCTGGACACTCGCCATGGACGGCCTGGACGAGGAGCGCTGGGCCGATCACATGGTCGAACGGTTCTTGCAAATCGGCGACGAGCTGCTGGCGGTGCTCTCCAACGGCAAGGTACTCACCGCCTCTCTGGTGACGTTAAAATGGCGTCCGCTGTTGCCCGCGGCTCAGGACGTCACCGCGGTAGCGGCGTTGCAGATCTAAAAATATACTTACTTGATGAGGAGCTGCTCCAAAAATGACAGAGGCGACTGAAAGACGAGCAGAACATCGCCTGGACCTATCCCTTTCCCCATCCCGAGTTCGAGAAGCTCCAGAATCTTATCGCCTTCTACACCGAGAAGTTCGGGGAGGATGACGTGCTCTACGGCGACGGAAAGCCGCTGAGAGAATCGTAGATGACGACCGGGAGAGACAATCGGATGTTCGAGGATCGCAGCGACGCAGGCCAGGCCCTGGCGCAGGCGTTGCAGGCGTACGCGACGGAGAATCCTCTCGTCCTCGCGATTCCGCGCGGCGGCGTCGAGGTAGGATATGAAGTGGCAAAAGCACTGGACACGGAGTTTGACCTGCTCATCGTCCGCAAGCTGCCCCTACCTTATAACCCGGAGGCCGGCTTCGGCGCCATCGCCGAGGACGGCAGCACCTTTATCTTCGACCGCGCCGCCCGCTCCATCCCCGAAGCGACCCGTAAACAGATCGCCGAGCGGCAACAGCAGGAGATCCAGCGTCGCATCGACGTCCTGCGTCAAAATCAGGCGCTCTCCGAGATCACGGGTCGGACGGTCATCCTGGTAGACGACGGCATCGCCATGGGCTCAACCATGCGTGCCGCGCTCAAGATGTGTCGCCGGCAGGCAGCCGAACGGGTCATCGTCGCCGTACCGGTGACAGGGCCGCGTCAGGTAGAAGAAATCGGCGCCCTCGTCGACGCCCTCATCGTCCTGAAGGTGCCTGATAACTTCCGGGCCGTCGCCCAGGTCTATCGCCATTGGCGAGACGTGCCCGACGAAGTAGTCCTAGAGATTATGAAGGCCTGGCGCAAGCGAAAGCAGTGAGTCAAATCAATGGACAGAAGGTTTGTAGCGGCCCACAGAGAGACCTTACCCACGTATTTCGCAAAGTACCAGATCCTTTGTGACCACCCGGCAAAGTCCAAGAGCGCCTGATTCTTCAATTCGTTCAATCTACAAGCAAACAATCGGACCAAGTGACCACCCGACCATTTCCAAGGAGGACATGAGATGAATAAAGAAGAGAAACGCCTGAAATCCAGCATACTCTATACCCAGACGCCCGCCGATACCTTCGATTTTGACACCACCGCCGACCTGGAAGAGCTGGAGCACGTCGTCGGTCAACCCCGGGCCGTAGAGGCCATGGAATTCAGCGTGGGCATAAACCAGGACGGCTACAACATCTTCGCGCTGGGCCCCACGGGCGTGGGTAAGCAGGAAGTCATCCGCCGGTTCTTCGAGCGACGCGCTGCCGAAGCGCCGGTCCCCTCCGACTGGTGCTATATCAACAACTTCGAGGACTCGCACAAGCCCAATGCCATCGAACTGCCGGCCGGACGAGGTGCAGAATTCAGAGACGACATGGACGACCTCGTCGAGCAGCTGGATACTGCACTTTCTTCCGCCTTCGAGAGCGAGGAGTATCAAACTCGACGACAATCCATCGCCGACGAATTCAAGGAGAAGCAATCCCAGGCCTTTGAAGAGCTCCAGCAAAAGGCGCAGCGAGAAAACGTCGCGCTCATCCGCACGCCGGCGGGCCTGGCGGTCGCGCCGGTGCGTGACGGCGAAGTGCTCTCCCCCGACGAGATCCAGGCGCTGGACGAGCATGAACGCCAGAGACTAGAGCAAAAGGTCGAGGAGATCCAGGACGAGCTCCAGCAGATCATGCGCCAGGTGCCCACCTGGCAGCGCCAGATGCGCGAAAGGATCGAGGAACTCAATGAGGAGATGGCCAATCTGGCAGTCACCGGCTTGATCGACGAGCTGCGCGAGAAATACGAGAAGTTCCCCGAGATCCAAGAGTACCTCGACGCCGTGCAAAAAGACGTGGTCGAACACGCCAACGAATTCCTGCCCGCGGAGAATAACGAAAATCCCATGGCGCAGATGATGCAGGCGCGCATGGGACGTCAGGCGCGACGCTCACCGCTAGAGCGCTACGAGGTCAACTTACTCATCGACCACAGCGACTCCGACGGCGCCCCGGTCATCTACGAGGATAATCCCACCTATCAGAACCTCATCGGGCGCGTGGAACATCAGGCGCAGATGGGCGCGTTGTTCACCGACTTCCGCATGATCAAGCCCGGCGCCCTGCACCGGGCCAACGGCGGCTATCTCATCCTTGATGTCCGCAAAGTACTGACCCAGCCCTACGCCTGGGAAGCGCTCAAACGGGTGCTTAAATCTCAGGAGATTCGCATTGAGTCGTTGGGGCAGATGCTAAGCCTGATCAGCACCATCTCCCTGGAGCCGGAACCGATCCCCCTGGACGTGAAGATCGCGCTCTTTGGAGATCGCATCCTCTACTACCTGCTCTGGCAGCTCGACCCGGAATTTGCCGAGCTCTTCAAGGTTGAGGCCGACTTCGCGGACGAGATGGACCGGGACGCAGAGACGCAACAGCTGTACGCCCGGTTGCTCGGCACGCTGGCCAAACGGGAGGAGTTGTATCCGCTGGATCGCACCGGGGTCGCCCGCGTGCTGGAGCGCAGCGCCCGGATGGCAGGCGACGCCAAGAAGCTCTCCACCCACACCCGTGACGTCGTCGATCTGCTGCGCGAGGCCCACTAC
>CAZCPK010000104.1:0-10684 GCA_964500755.1 uncultured Anaerolineales bacterium | reverse complement strand
TCTGTGCCCTCTGTGTCTCTGTGGTGAGATATTTAGTTATTTCAGTAGAGCCAAAAGCTTACGTTCAAACGTTAGCACGGCGGCACGTCGCCCACGTTATCGTTGATGCCGCTTGGCGTACAGACTCCCCTCTTCCCTCATTATACAAGACGCAGGAGAGCAGCCCAGTCTTACCTGTAGCCGCTGGTACCCCGCTATGTAACGCCTGAAGTCTGTCGGGTTCCCCATAACTCCGAATATCTTTCCACCGCGTAGCGGTATGACTTCAGTGTAATGTTGGGTGTCAACCCACCTCTTAGATAGTGAAGGCATGCCCCGATTCGTCAGCTGACGCTGGATGTTGATCTCTTCCTCATAAGGAAGAGGGCTGTTTGACGCTATGAGGTAGGGAGACGAATATGTCATACAAGCGTTTGCGGATTGTGGTTATGGTGCTGATCTTGGCCTGCGCCTTCATGACGCTGGTGGGCAACGTCCACGTTGCGGAGTTCGCACGGACGGAGCCCCGTTTCGAAGTATCGGCGGCGCCTTTTCCCGGTGCGACCGGCGGTTTCTGGATCATGGGCGGCTGCGAGGAATGCTCCAGCGGCTGCCCAAACTGATCACGAGCATTCTTCGCACGCTACACCAGCGGCCCCCGGCTGAGTTTCAGCCGGGGGCCGTTTCTTCGTCCGCGTCGCCCGAGAGGTCCATCCGGCGCTCGTGCCCCTGCAACTCGCGACGTAAGGCGTCGAAGCGCGCGCCGTCCCGTTCCTCGATCAAGGCGTAGGCCTGCGCCAGAAACTCGCGCGCCGTGAACCAGCGGCCCCGACGGATGTGCAGATCGATCATCTCGCTCAACGTGTTCGCCCAATCCCAACGGTTGTCGCGGGCTTGCCAGTGCTCCAACGCCCGCTCGAAGCAGCGCTGCGCCTCTTTCCAAGCGCGGTGTTCCGTGTAAACCATGCCCAGGTTATGGCGAGCGCGGGCCAGTCCAGTATCATCACTCAGGGCCCGGAACGACGTCTCCGCCCGCAGGCCAAAGGTCTCGGCCTGCTGCAAGTCCTCCATCTGCAGATAAAGATTGCCCAGATTGAGCTCCGCCGCCGCGACGTGAAAGCGGTCGTCCAGTACCTCATAGTGATGCAACGTCTTTTCATAACACCGCTGGGCCTTCTTCAACGCCCCTCGGCGGCGGTACAGGTTCCCCAGGTTCTGCAGCACGTGCGCCTGCCCCAACCGGTCGCCCAACGCCACGAAACGGGCAATCGCTTCGGTGAAGCACGGCTCCGCCTCCTCAAATTGGTGTTGATCGTAGTAGACCAATCCCAGGTTGTTGAGCGTGTAAGCGTAGCGACGCTGATCGTCGAGCGCGTCGAAGAGCGCCAGGGCCTCGCGGCAGGCCGCTTCCGCCTCTCCGTAGTGGCCCTGTAACCTGTGGAGATCACCCAGGTTGGAGAGCGCGACGGCCTGCCCGCGAGGATCCTCTCGCGTCCGGCAGCGCGCCAGGGCCTGCTGATAGCTGTTCAGCGCGCCGTCGTAGTGACGGCGGCGGCGTTGGATACTGCCCAGGTTCAACAGCAACGTGCTCTCGGCGTCGGACTGAGATTGACGCTCCAACCGTGCGAGCAGACAGCGTAAGAAATCGGCCCACTCAGACCACCAACCGGCGCGCTCCATGTAGGGATGCGCCTGCTCCACGAGATTCAACAAGAGTTTCTCGTGACCGGGAACCTGGGAGAGCGCTTCCATGGCCCGCGCCGAGCCCGCCAAGACGTGTCTGTCGGGGGGGCTCTCTTCCTGCGCCAGCGTTCGTAGGTGACGCAGACAGTACCGGGCGTTGGCGACGATGATATCTTGCATCTCACAACTCATCTTGCGTCACGAGATGTTCGACGAAGGTGCGCGTAAGCTGATGCAGAGCGTAGCGCTTCTCGGTGAAGTCGCCCCGGACGGTGATGAGTGAGCGTTGAGCGAGGAGCCGGAGAGCGCTGGCGGCCTCCGTCGTGGTCGTTCCCGTCGCCTCCGCCAACTGCTCTAACGTCCCGCCCCCATCGGGCATCAACAGCAGCGCCTGCATAAGCCGTCGGGCAGTGGGATTCAGGGAGTCCCAGGCCTCGGCATGCAGGAAGTTAAGCAGCTCCTGGATGGGTTTGCCCTGCGCCTCGGACAGACCCTCCAATACGACCGGCAGCGAAAAGGTGTGGAGCTTCCCGACGATCAGTTTGGCAGCCAGGGGATTTCCCCCCGTCACCTCGTAGAGCGTCGTCAGCACCTCGTCCGGCGCCTGGGCGAGATCTAACAACCCCTGGTTCTGGGCCTCGTAGCGGATAAGTGCGGCGGTGTCCTCCAGGGTCAGCGGCTGGAGCGGATAGATGTAGACGCCGCTTTCGCCCTGCAGAGAGTACCGCGTGGTGATCAGGAATTTGCTTGGGCCGGACAGCTCCCGGAGCCGGGGCAGCAGTGCGCGATAGTCGGTGATAGTCTCCAGATTATCGATCACAATCAGGGCGCGGCTTTCTTCCAGGTAACGTTTGAGCCCGCTCAGCTTCTCGTCATTCGCCCGGCGCTGTAGGCCCTCCAATTCGAACTGCTCAATCAGGCGGTCGATCAATCCGTCGAGCGTCAGGGTGGGATGCTCCTGCATCAGCTCCACGTTGCCGGTCAGGCGGAAGAGGCGTTGGCGCACCGTTATCCAGGCGACGTCGCGGAAATAGGTGTCATGCGCCAACCGGCGCGCCAGCGCATCTGCCAGCGTCGTCTTACCGATCCCCCCCATGCCCTCGATCGCCAGAATCCAGGGCTCCTCGTCGGTCGTGAGCCGTTCGTGGAGCGTTGCGAGGTTCTCCTCCACGCCGAAGAGGCGCGTGTAGGTCGGCGTCTCCAAGCGAGCGCTGATCCGTTGAGCCTGCCGGTCGCGCAGCACCAGCTCCTGATTCCATATCGTGCGCGCCAGTTGTCCGATAGCCATCCGCTGACGCTGGTAGATAACGTCAGGGGAGACGTTGAAGCGGTAAGCGATTTCGCGGGCGGTCTCCTCGTTAAGGAAGCGCTGTTTGATGAGTGCGGCAACCTCCGCATCCATAGACTCCAACGCATCCAGTCCATTCATCAGAATCTGGTTGGTAATAAAGCGCGGCGCGGCGTTCCCATGCTGCTTCTTGATCTGATGCGCCAACAGAAGATCGGTGAGCGCATCTTCATCGCTCTGTCTGTACCAGGTACGCAGCGCTCGGTGAACGCGCTTGGGGAAATTCCTGGGCATCTCGACTCGGGGAAGTTTGGGCATAGATCGTCTACCCTTTCGGCTTACACTCGCTTCAGCCAACTGTGTGGATATTGGAAAGCCAAGACTCAGATTGATGCCTATGATAGCCAATCCTCACTAATAATAGCATATTTTCTTCAGGCAGCCAGGAGTCTATAGAGATCTTGCATGCTCTTACAGGAAATTTCAGAGTCAGACAGTAACTCGTCGAAATCTCACAGCTTTCTAGAGGATTTATCCAGAAAAGGTCCCGTTATACTGGAGAGGATGTGCAGGTGCGAGTCTAGCTGAGACACGTGGTGAAGAGAATACGAAAAGGAGTTCGACTGTGAATACAAAGCGTCCTACAGGCAATTGTGCCCTTGTCCTCATCGCGGATGGATTTGACGAAGTTGAAGCGATCAGCATCTTGAGCACGTTGCGGGACGCCGGCATTTACGTAAAGAGCGTGGGATTGACCAGTGGGCTGATCAACGGGCTGCATGGTATTCCGTTAATGCCCGACTACACGGTCGCCGATCTGCCGAATGTACTGGATCTCTCCACGGTCAACGTCGTCGTACTGCCGGGCGACAAGCGCAGTTTCGCCAAACTGGAACCCGATCCTCGCGTCCATCGTATTCTCCGCCGGGTGATTGGGCAAGAGGGATTTGTCGCCACCAACATGCAGGGCTATCAGGTATTGAAGAACGCCTTCGGCCTGGACGATACACCACGCACGGGCAGCGACGACCGTATCTTGCTTCGTAAATCGCTAGACGAACCGGTCGATACCTTTGCCCAGGCCATCGTCCGGCGGTTAGGATAACTGCTTCGAGGGCTCTGATCCTCCGTAGCCAGCTCGGCGGCATAGCTCCCGGGAACTGAGCTGGGTGTAGTTGATGTATGGCAAGGGGCTATGCCGCATATTATTACCCCTTTGGGTCTCTGGGACTTTGCCGGATAGTGGAATGAGTGCCCCTAAAAGTAGTGCAGTAGGCTACGCTAGTGGGGGCTCACCAGACCTTTTCTGCATTGTGACAGGAAGCGCGTGACAAACGTTGCCTTTGCATCCGGCGAAATCCCAAAGAGCTACCCCCTTTTACACCCTGACGCACCCGCCGCGCCTCAAGAGGGCGCGGCGACGCTTACCGCACCCCGCTGATCCGCAACTGTTCTCCCTTTTCGCCGGGTTGCTCAAACGAAGGCGCGCCGTGAACCTCGCCGGTGACACCACTCTGACCCGTCGTGAAGGCGACGCTGCCGACCGGGTGAATGATAACGGCTTTCTCGCCGAAAGCCGCCACCAAAACACCCCCATCCACACCGGATCGTGGGGCAGGACCTCGACCTTGCGCGGCACCGCTGCCCCCTTCACTTGAGAGGGATGTAACCGCTCTCCGCCACGATAGCCTGACCCTCCTCCGTAAGCAGCCAGTCGCGCAGCAGCCGGGCGGGATCGTCGGCGGTGGCAGCGGCCCGGATCACGACGTAGACCTCCGTCGCCAGCGGATAGCTCCTGTCCGCGATGGTCTCCGGCGTCGGCAGGACGCCATCCACCCCCAGGAGTTTCACCTTCGGGTGAGGACGCATATAGCGGACGTAGAAATAGACGGAGTAAGCCAACCCACTCGCATCCTCGGCAATTCTATGAATGGGGCCTTGCATAGCCCAAAGCGTGGTGAAAGCCTCGGGCGCTTCGATCATAGGCTCTCCCTCCATGACCAGCGCCTCCATCAGTTCCTGACTGCCCGAATTGCGGTCGCGTCGATAGGGCTGGAGAGATGTGCCCGTGTCGGGCCACTCCGTGATCTCACCTCTGTAGATCGCCCGGTACGTCTCTAGGGGGAGGCTTTCGACGCCGTTTTTAACGTGGGCGATGAAGACGAAAGCGTCCAGGGCAAGCGGTTGGAAATCCAGCTCCACTTCCAATTGCTCCGCCAGCGCAAACTCGTCCTCGGAGGGAGCCCGGGCCACGAAGATGATATCGGCCTGCGTTTCAATGAGAGCCACGTAGGCGCCGTGAGTGCCTGCTGGCGGCTGGTGCATCCAGATTTCAGGGGTCCCCGAATCCTCATCAGCTTCCCGCTGGCGAAGGACTTTCCACTCGTCGTCAAAAGAGGATTGCGTCCAGACACACGTCCATCCCTGCAGCTTGCAGGCGATGAGGGCCGCCAAGGGTTGTGCGGAGGTAGAAGAATTGTAAGGCGGGTAGTCGGCTGCAATGCGCCTCAAATCCACGTTCTGCCCCGCTGCTTTGAGGTCTAGAGGGACCAAAGGTCCCGGGGTCGGGGATACTCTGGGCAGGGTGGTACAGCATAACAGCATTAGGAACAGCAACGCACAGAAAACCACTCTCAGTGACATCTTGCCTCCTGACTCGCGACAGAGGACTTCTACGAGATTTGCTGACACTCATTGCTGACACTCATTGCTGACATTCATTGCTGACATTCATTGCTGACATTCATTGCTGACACTCACGGAGATTATAGCATGCCAGACTCCCGCGACAACCGCGCACGTACGAAAAGGACTCTCGCCTGTGACACTCGAAGCCCCATCCCCAGCGCTTGGGGACAAGCCAAATACGATGGCCTCACACTTGCCAATCCTCCGAAAGCAGGGATACTCTTACCATGGAGCCCTCACTCGGAATCCAACTCCAGACGTCGGAGGGCGCCGTCGAGCGGCCGACCTTCCAGAACGAGAAACCGGCTACACTGTCGCCAGGCTGGCGACGGTCGGCAAGTCCCACAAGTGACCGTTGCAGACGCCCTGATAGGCGTCCAGGCGGGCGAAGCGATGCTGCTGCACGGTCTCTGGACCTCCCCCGAAGTACGGAGGTCCCTTCGAAATGCGCTCTGGCACCACTCGGGCGCAATTTAGATGAATGTGCGTGAGCAATTGCGTACCCTATCACTTGATTCATCCAACCGCGGTCGCATATTTCAGCGACGCCTCTTCTTCCTGCGGTCACAGAGTGTTCTTGTGACATCGTAGTTGTTCCTACGGCATCCGGTGCCGTTTCCGTGATGCTATCTAGGTGCGATACGCCCGTATCTTGAGGGAGAGAGTTTCACAAGCATCCACGTGCGCACGTGTGAACCTGATCACGCAGTGACTTTAAACCTTTGACGTTCGACTTTGACTGCTTTCGAAGGAGCAACGCATGAGCTGCGAAATCCTGGAAGAGACACCCTACGGGGGCGAGATTCACATCCTAACGGAGACCGCCGACCTGGACGCACTGCCCGTCGCCGGGCGGAAGGTGCTCACCGTCTATCAACTGGAGCAGTTCCGCGACTTCCCCGACGCGCTGCCGGCCCTGGCGGAGACGGCGGCGCTGCCCTACGTCGCTGCGTGGCTGCGGGCGTTGGCCCAGGCTCAAGGCTGCCGGTTGGAGGTCTGCCTGACCGAATATGCTGCGCCACAGGTCTTCGTGCGCTACACTCTCACCAAGAAGTGGATGCCCGCGCTGAGCTTCGAGGCCACGCATGACCTGCCTTACAAGACGCCGGCGCTGCTGCGCCAGGTTTACGAGCTGGTGGGCAAGATCAACTTCGACGGCTACGGCTACGCGGGCGGTCTACTCTGTCCCCCCGACAAGTACCCGGTCTTCGGCAGCTATGACGAGTGGCGCGACGAGACGATGCCCGACTACGCCGGCTTTATGGCGTTTTACGAGACCTGGACGGGCGACAAACTGCTGGTCAACATCGAAGGGCAGGTGGGCTGGTGGGTTCACGATGACAACGCCAAGTGCCGCTTGATTGGCACGCTGGAGAGCGTGTTGCCGGCGCTGTTCACGGCGTTGGCCGAGAACCGGCCCTTTGCGCCGTAGTCGCATCGAGGAGGTGTTACGATGACGCTGGCTGACATCCACACCGCGCCGGTGATTGCCTGCGCCTTTAGCGGGCAGGAGCACCTGCTCTCCGCCGACCTGGACGGGAAAATCCTGCACTGGCGTGTCGGTGCGGAGGGTGGGCTGGCTTACGCCGCCACACTGCGCCCGGCGGATGGGCAACCGGTGGCCGACCTGGTCTGCGCGGGCGACGCGGTCTGGGCGTTGCAGAAGGCGCGCTTGCTCGGCTGGCGATTGACAGATGGCGGCCCGTTGCCGCCGGTGACGCTCCCCGCGCCGGCGCACCTTTTGGCCCACCGCGCCGGGCCAAAAGGCGCGCATCTCGTGGTCACCGGCGAGACGGCGTGGACCTACCTCCAGTGGGGCGAAGACGGCTGGCAGGTGCGGTCGCATGGGGCGCTACCCGAGGGCATTATTGACAGTGT
This sequence comes from uncultured Anaerolineales bacterium, assembly GCA_964500755.1. Taxonomy (GTDB): domain Bacteria; phylum Chloroflexota; class Anaerolineae; order B4-G1; family SLSP01; genus G713. Next base: position 3,168 of record CAZCPK010000104.1, on the reverse strand, counting down.
GGACGTGGCCCCCGATGGGCAGCACGTCCTCGCGGTGGTGGATGGAGAAGGCACGCTCGTCCTCGAGACGGGTACCGGCGCTGAGATCGAACGCTTCTACTTTCCGCAAGACGCCACGGGACCGGGCCGCCAGCAGGTGCGTTTCGCGCCTAAAGCGCCTTACGTGTACGTCAGTCATCGCGGCGGCTACGATCTGCGTCTGGCCCGCTGGAACTCCGGGCGGGGCAAAACCACGCTGCATGCACGGACCACCTGGGCGCTGCCCCTGGTCAGCAGCCCCGATGGCCGCGCGCTGGCGGCGCGCATCGAAGGGCACGCGGCGCGCGTGTGGCAGACGGCGACGAACGCGGCTATCTTTGAAGCCGAGGCGCTGCCGCCCACCGAGGCGCAGAGCCTGGCCGGCATGAACCGAGCGCCGGCGGCCCTTCAGCCGCTGGGCGAGGGATCGGCGCAGGTGACGCGCTGGGTCAAGCCGCCGGAGGCCGACGCCGCCGTGACAGCGCTGGCGCTCAGCAAGGGCGGGCGCAGCGTCGCGTTGGGGGGCGTCAACGGCGCGATTTGGCTGATGACGCTGGAGACGGCGCGCATCGAGCGGGCCGAGGCGGCGGGCGCGATCACGCAACAACCGGCTTGCTCGCGCATCCTGCTGCACCAGGCGCGGGTGCGGGCCATCGGTCAGCGCGGCAGCGACGTGCGCGTCATGCTGATGGATGGGCGCGTCTGGCGGCTGGATGCGGACACCGGGGCGGCGCGGGAGACGCCGTTCCGCGCCCGGCTCGGACGCCACAACCTCAAGTACTGGCATCAACACGGGCAGCTCTTCTGGCAGGGCGAGCGCTACTTTCTGGCGGAGGCGGCGCGCCTGCTGGCCTTCGACGCGGAGGGCGCGGTCGCGCGGGAAACGCCCATCCCCGGCAAAGGTAAGGCCATCACCTGGCTGCCCGACGATACACTCTGGACCTACGAAGAGCACCAGGACGCGCTCTTTCGCCTTGCGCTGCCGGAAGGGGAGTTCGAGACGCGCGCGCCCATCGCGCCGGATGCGGGGGAGTTCTTCCCCTATACCGGGAGTTCGTTCAAAATCGCCTGGGCCGGAGGGCCTTATCTCATCCTCAATCTGAGTCAGCGGATGTTCAATTCGGGCGAATACTACCTCTATCACACCGAAACACGGCAACTTACCCTGCTGCCCGATGTGTACTGGCCCGAATCCAGCGTGGACGGACGGTACTTCGGCCTGGCGCGCTTTCCGGGGCAGTGGGCCATCCACGACGCGCTGAACATGGACGCCGGGCCGCTGCTGACCTGGGGGGATGTCGAGGACGGCCGTCTATGGCGCGTGACCCAGATCGTGCCGCGCCTGGAGGCCGGGCGGGTCTTCGGTGTGGACGGCAACCACAACCGCGTCATCGTCTGGGATACCGAGGGCCGCGTCCTGGCCGAACTCCACGGGCACCCGGACGACATTCGCAGCATCGTCCCGGCGGTGGACGGGCGGGGCTGCCTCGCCTGGGATCAAGAGGGGACGTTCCGCTATTGGGCGATTTAACCATGCTACAGCGAGAGCGATCCTTGTCTGAGAAAACGCTCGAGGAGCTCGAAGGCGTCGTGTGGGATGAACCCGACAGCGCTTCGCATCTCGTGACCACCTGTCACGCTTTGCGGCGCAAGCCGCTCGGCGATTTCAGCGTGGAGGATTTGCGTATCATGATCGGGTAGGGGATCGGGTTGGTGCATCTGCTGCCGCTGGCGTTGGATGTGCTGGAGCAGGATCCGTGGGCCGAGGGCGATTACTACCCCGGCGATTTGCTCGCCAGCGTGTTGCGCGTCGAGCGTGGCTTTTGGGAGCAAGCGCCACAGTTGTGGGTACGGCTCCAGACGCTCGTGGCGCAGTTGGAAGACATTCCGCAGGATATGCGAGAATCTATCGCGGGCTTCCGCGCACAGAAGGAAAGAGGAGGGAGTTTCAATGAACGAGCCATTCTTTGACGCTTGTACGGCGGGGAATCTGCCGGCGGTGGAAAGTCACATCGCGGGGGGCGGCGACTTGAATCTGGAGCGGGGCTTGTGTCTGGCAGCGCAGGCCGGGCACAGTGAGATGGTAGCCTACCTGCTCGCTCAGGGCGCGAGAAAGCATCGCAAATCGAAAGAACTGGTCAGAGCGCTATATCTGGCAAGCCAGAACGGACACGCGCCGGTGGTGCGCCTGTTGCTGGCCGCAAAAGTGCCGGTGAACGCCGCCGCGTACTTTGGACGGCGCGCGCTCCACGCCGCCGCCACCCACGGTCACGGAGAGGTGATCCAACTTCTGCTGGCGGCCAAAGCCAAATGCGATGTGCGTGATGAGGACGGCGCCACCCCGTTGGCGGAAGCCGTCCTGAACGGGCGGTACGAGGCGGCACGGATACTCGTCGCTGCCGGGGCAGACGCGAACCTGTGTGCGGAGGACGGTTACAGCCCGCTTTCGATGGCGCAGGAGCAGGACGATCAGGCCATGCTCGCGCTGTTGACCGGGGCTGCTTCCACCGGCACTGCTGTGGAGCCAGGGCACTCTGTGGCGACGAGGACGATGAGGTCATCGTGAACGCCTACGTTTGGGTATTCACCGGCAATGGGGCCAGATTTCCCAGCGCGGTCTTCTCCTCACGGAAGAAGGCCGAGGCTCTAACGGAGGTGATTGTGCTGTACAAGGACCTTGAACAGGTTGAGGCTACGCTTTCAACTGGATTATGCCCCGATCTCCACCGAGGACTGTCACTTCAGGCGCAAGTGGTGTCCGTGACTCAGTGAGTGATCTGGAGGACTGTGAATGAAACCACACTCGCCCGCTCGACCCTATCTCAAAGCCGCACGGAAAGCCTGGGCTGCCGACGAAGACCCGCGCGGGGCGCTGCGTGAACTGGCGCAGGGCCTGCGCGCGGACGCCGGGCATAAGCCGCTCTACAAGCTCGCGGCGCAATGTCTCCGTGCTCTCGAAGCAGCGGAGGAAGCGCGTCTGGTGGAGGCTGTGCTCGCCGATTTCCGCTCCGCCGATCCCTTTTACGCGCTCGGCGACTACTACGCCGGTGACCAGAACTTCGAGCTGGCGATTCCCATCCTGGAGCGCGCCCACACCCTGGCCCCTCACCGCCTCGACGTGGCCCTGACGCTGGCGCAGAGCTACACGTC
>CAZCPK010000103.1:0-10686 GCA_964500755.1 uncultured Anaerolineales bacterium | reverse complement strand
GGGGCGATCTCCGTCGCCGGGTTGGATCCGGTCGCCGATGGACCGCAGGCGTTGAGCCGGGTCGTCGGCTTCGTCGCCCAGAACCCGGAGGCGCAGTTCGTTTTGGAGCGCGTCGAGGACGAGATCGCCTTCGCGCTGGAGAACGCTGCGCAGCCCCGCGCCGAAATGCACCGGCGGGTCGACGCGGTGTTGCAGCTGCTGGAACTGGCGCCGTTGCGTCACCGGCGGCTGGCGACGCTCTCCGGCGGCGAAAAGCAGCGTGTCGCCATCGCGGCGGCGTTGGCGCTGCGGCCCCGCGTGCTGGTGCTTGACGAGCCTACCTCGCAACTCGACCCCCAATCCGCCGGGGACGTGCTGGACGCCCTGGTGCGGCTCAATCAAGCGCTGGGCTTGACCATCGTGTTGGCCGAACACCGCCTGGAGCGCGTGCTGTCCTACGCCGACCAGCTGATCTACCTCGAGGGGACCGGCTCGCTGCGGAGCGGTCCGCCCCGAAAGGTCCTGCGCGACGTGCCCCTGACCCCGCCGGTGATCACCTTAGGGAAGGCGCTGGGCTGGTCGCCGCTGCCGCTGACGGTGGCGGAGGCGCGGTCTTTTGCGCAGCGGACGGTGCTGTCCGCTGCGCCCCGTCCTCGGGGTACGCCGTCGCGAGCGCCGCTGCTGCGCATTGAGGGCGTGCACTTCGCCTACGGCGACAGGCCCGCGCTGTGCGACGTCGGCTTCGACGTCGGCGCGGGCGAGCTGGTGGCGCTGATGGGCCGCAACGGCTCCGGCAAGACGACGCTGCTCAAGTGCATCGTGGGGCTCCTGCAGCCGGCGCGGGGCCAGATCACGCTGGCGGGGCGCGCACTCGCCGGCCAGGAGACCGCCGACATCTGTCGCGAGGTGGGGTATCTGCCGCAGACGCCCGACGACCTACTCTTCGCCGACACGGTCGCCGAGGAGTTGGCGGTTACGCTGCGGAATCATGGTCTGGTGGAAGATCCGCCGTTAGCGCCGTCGATCTTGCTGGAGCGGCTGGGGTTGCAGTCGATGCAGGCGCGTTATCCCCGCGACCTGAGCGTGGGACAGCGCCAGCGGGTGGTGCTGGGCGCCATCACCGTGACCCGCCCGCGCGTCCTGTTGCTCGATGAGCCGACGCGCGGCCTCGACTACCGCGCCAAGGAGACGCTGGTGCGCCTGCTGCGCGGCTGGCAGGCCGAGGGGACGGCTATCGTCCTGACGACCCACGACGTCGAGCTGGCAGCGCAGGCGGCGGAGCGCGTGGTGTTGCTGCACGAGGGCGCGGTCATCGCCGACGGCCCGCCGGACGCACTGGCGCGTTCACCGCACTTCTCCCCGCAGGTGGCGCGGCTCTTTCCCGGGCGCGGCTGGCTGACGCCGGAGGACGTGTTGGATCACGTTGTGCGCGGGGCCTAGTCCGCGTCAGCGGATTCGATGAGCGCTTCGATGTCGATCATCTCCTCGGAGCCGATGTAGGGGACGGTGGGTAGGCCGCGATGGGAGAGCTGGTCCAGGGCCCGCACCACGGTGACGATCTTCTGGATGCAGGTGCGCGACATTTCCAGCACCTGCTCAAACTTCTCCTGATCCGTCACTGTCGTCTGTTCCACACTGTCGAGCTCCAGGGCGTGGGTCATCAACTGGTTGTTGATGTGATGTGCCAGCGTGATGACGCCCTGGCGAAAGGTCTTGACGGCGGCATTTTCTTGCAAGAGCAGATTTTGGCGCGCGTTGTGTACGGCAATGGTGATCCATGCGGCGAGGCTCTTCAGAACCTGGAGATCCTGATGGGTGAACTTCGGGCTTTGCGGCCCCTCCTGTTTGTTGAAGACCTCGAAGACGCCGAGAATCTGATTCTGGTCTTTTAACGGTACACAGAGCAGCGAATGAGTCTCCAGACCGGAAAGCTGATCCACGGCGGGATCAAAACGATCGTCGGCGCGCGCGTCCGGTACCAGCAGGGGGACGCCGTGTCGGGCGACCCAGCCGGCGATACCCTGCTGGATGGAGATCGCCCCTTCGTCCCCGGGATGCTGTTGCTTCGGCAGCGTGATGGCAAATCTCAAGCTGGTCTCGTCCTCTGGATCCAGCAACAGGAGGGCGCCGCCTTCCACCTTGAGGAGGTGATTGACCGTCAGGACGACGCGTTCCAGTACCTGTCCTTCCTCCAGCGTCGAGGTGATCATCTTGGCGATGTAGTTGAGCGCGACCCAATTTTCGATCTGCTGCTGCTGGCGACGGTTGGCCATGGCGAGCGCCTGCGTCAGGCTGTCGCGCTCGCGCCGCAGGCGTTCTTCGGTCAAGGCATTTTCCAGCGCCGAAAAGACCTCGCGGATCTCAAAGGGCTTCTGCAAGAAATCCCTGGCGCCCAGGCGAAAGGCGCGCAAGATGGTATCCACCCGTCCGTGGGCGGTGATAATGATGGTAGGAATCTCCTGATGCTGTTCCTTGAGGGTCTCCATGATCTCCAGACCATCCAGGTGGGGGAGCGCCAGATCCAGCAACATCACGCTGGGCTGTTCCTCCAACGCTCGCGTTAGCCCTTCGTGTCCGTCCTTCGCCAGGACGACGTTGTAGTCCGCCAACCGCTCGAAGGCCTCTTGCAGGAAGTGGCGGATTTCGTCGTCGTCCTCGACGATCAGAATGGTCTCGGGCCTGGTTGAAGTCATGGGTGACTCACTTGGAGTGTGCGGCGTCTCATTTTATCGGGGACTGCCAGCGCGACTTCATGGTAGGGGACGGCGGCTCGCAGATCTGAAAACGTTCGACGGGTTCGTTGCCCAGGTCGGGGAGCTGCAGCGCGTTGAAGCAGAAGCCCCAGCCGCTGTCTAGCGCCTCGGTGATGACGGCGCGTCCGAAGGCGCGTCGCAGGAAGACGTAGCGGGAGGAGAAGAAGAGCGCTTGCAGCGCCGGCTCGTAGTGCAGGCAGAGGGGCCGCAGGTGTTTCAGGGCGATCAGACGCGCCGGTTGGCGCAGATCCACCGATAGCGTCGCGAAGCGTCCCTGCAGGCGCCGGCTCTGGGCGCGGAGCAGCGAGCAGTAGGTGCCGTTGGCGCTCAGCGGATTGATGCTGTCCTGCAGCCGGAAGATGATCTCGCTGTCGACCTCACCGGCGCGGGGGAGATCGTACCGGGCGAAGAGCGCGTCGTCGTTGCGGATCTGCCCGTTGTGGACGCCGAGGACGTTCCCGGCCTGGATGGGATGGTTGTTGACGTTGTGCCAGCGACTGCCTTTGGTGGGCATGCGTGTGTGTGCCAGAATGCAGACGGTATGCTCGTCAATGGTAGCCAGCGTCTGCAGATACCCGGGCATTTCTACCAGGGTTGACGCCGGCACCGGTTGCTTGAAGAGCCTGTAGCGTCCGTTGGCCTGGACTATAGCGATTCCGGTGGCGTCCCGCCCCCGCTCCTCATTTCCCAGTAGGTTGGTGGTGGTGACCTCCAGGATGGTGCGCCACGCTTCGAACGAGCGCTGTCGTGGGTAAAGTAGGACGCCGACGATTCCGCACATGGCGTTATCCTAGGAAGACCATGCTGCCGAGCTCGACGTCCCAGGTCAGGCCGCGCCAGTGATCGAGCCGCTCCAGACGGCGTTCCAGCTCCTGGGGCGTGAGAAAGAGCTCCCGTGCGGTCTCCCACTTCCAGGACTCCGGCTCCGTATAGCCGGTCAGCTCGGCCAGCTCGATGGCGCGAATCAACCGGCGGTCGTTCTGATCCCAATCGTCCGGCGTCGTCACCGCGCGCTCGCTGAGCACTTTTTCGATCTCCGACCAGTCCCGCCCACTGCACCGCAGGAGCGAAATGGGCGTCTCCGCCAGCAGGCCGAGTACCTCGAAGGCCGGATGCTCCTCGTGGCCCTCAAAGGAGGCGCGCGCAAAGCGCCCGAAGATGGGCTTGAGCAACTCCAGGAGCTCGCGACAGCCCACGCGCAGCTCTTCGATCATCTCGGACGTGATGCCCGAGGTGTCGCTGGTTGCCAGCTTGCCCTCGTTGTTGCTCAACAGGTCGAGCAGGTGGATCTTACGGCGCCACTCGCGGATGCGCCCGACGTGAATCACGCCGTACTGACTCATCTCCACGGCTTTCATGAGCATAGCGAGGAAGAGAAAGGTCTTGGCGACGATGGACGTCGGCGAGATATCGGCGTCGGGAAAGCGGAACTCTAGGTGAAAATCCCGCACGTCACCGTTTTCGTCGAAGACGACGTGCTCCAGGTTGAGAAAGTTCTGATGCTCGGGGACCTGATTGCTCTCGTGCAGGTGCTGTTGAATTTGCTGCATGGTGTAGGCGCCGGGCGTGTATTTCACCATCTCCAGGTGACTGGTGTAGTTGCGGCGCCGACAGAGCGCTTCCAGGTGGTTGCCGCCGCTGGTCAAGAAACGTAGATGCGGGGCGTAGCGGCGGGTCAGATTCCAGACGTTGGCCAGGATGATCGCCGGTACGGATTCACTCAGTCCGATGGCGAGGGTGTGGTAGTGTAGGCCACAGGTGGGACGGACCCGCACACCGGTCTCAATAAGCGGATCGAGGATACGCTTGTACTGGCGCAGGAGAGCGGGGTAGTAAGGCTGGCGCCCGATGACCTGGATCTCGATGCCGCAATGCTCGCTGACAACGTCGAAGACGCCATGGATGCCTAGATTATTCAGGTCCTTGGAGGGATGGAGGGTCTCCACCAATCTGGGAAAGAAGTCGTCCTTGCGGACGCCCTTGGGTAGGGCGAACTCCAGCTCCGACCCGATTTTGATGGTGCGGTAGAGTAGATCCTTCCAGTACATCGCCGCATCGTGGTTGATCACGTCGTCACGGCGAAAGAGAATGGGCTGTTTCATGTACGGCCCTCCCTTACGGCCTGAACGACGCGGGGAACGGAGGTCACCCGGCGTAAAGGGTCAGGTGACCTCCGCTGTCTGACGGGATGACGAGGGTGGGGGAGAGGCATCTCAGGCCTTGGCGTTGTAGCCGTCGGCGAGGTGGACGTTGACGTGGACGACACCCTTGTTGAGGTGCTTGAACGCGTAGTCGTCGGTGATAATGGGGAGGGCGTCGGCGTCGAATTGCTCGGTGATGATGGAGCCGGCGGGGACGTAGTGTCCGTCAGGCACCGTGACCCCAAGAAGCAAGCACTTGGGTTCAACGACACAGTTGTTGCCGATCTCGGCCTTGAAGACCAGGCTCTGCATACCGATAAAGGTATCATCGCCGACCTTGGCCGGGCCGTGAATTTGGCATTGATGGGCCAGCGAGACGCGGTCTCCCACGTAGACGGCGTACTTGCGTCCATCGTGCTCAACCAAATTGCTCTCGATGACCTCGCCCTCTTCCCAGGTCTCCAGCGCGTGAAGCACTACACCGTCCTGGACGTTGCTTTCGTCGCCAATCCAGATAGGTTGCCCCTCGTCGGCGCGCACGGACGCAGCCGGTGAGATCATCACGCGGCGTCCAACGTAGGCGGCGCCGATCACGGCAGCCAGGGGGTGGACGTAGGCGGTGCGATCGATGTGCGGCTTGAAGGCCTTGGCGGCGAACGGCGCAATCACACTGGCATGAATGTTCTTTTCCTCGGTCATGCTACTGCCTCCCAGTCTATTGGTGTGAATTTCATCCCTGAGATATCCGAGACCACTTCAATTCTTGTTGTGCAGGCCTCGGATATCTCAGGGGGAGGTGCGTTGTCAGTTTACTCGCTGAGTTTGAAGTCGATATCGCAGACGCGGTTCTCGACGTCCTGATCCAGGCTGACGAATTTACTCTTCTTGCCCAGACGCTTGTGCAGGGCGGCCGAGGCCATCATCATCGGCACGCAGGTATAGGGCGGCACACCGGCCTCGTCCAGATCGCGGGTCGCCTTGGTCAGCAGACAGCCCTCGCAGATCATGTCGATCTCGTGGGTCTCCGGGTGCATCTCCAGTCGGGCGGACTTGACCAGACCGTACTCGTCGACCAGCAGCCGTTCGATCTCCGTCAGGAGATCCTCGGGGTCCTCGCCGTGAATCTCCAGGCCCAGTTCGTGCTCCATCTCCTCAAGGATGTCCTCGCCGATGGTGTCGACGGTGGCGAGGGCCGAATCACCGAAGAGGTCGTAGAGGCCCTTGGCGAAGCCAAAGATCAGGTTGTTGAAGAGGCGTAGTTGTCGCAGTTTCTTCTGTTCCATCGTAGCCATTTTGATCTCCTTACATTTTAGATATTAGCTGTAGTAATATAAAGTGATACGTGTGATCCCTAGTGCGGAATCGCATCCCACAGTTGGTCGGCGTACTCGTCCATCAACATGCGCACGATGCCCAGCACGGCGTCCCGCGTCACGGCCAAGCCCCAGTAGTAGGAGCCATCGCCCAGGAGACGGGTGAGGATGTAGGCCTTGTTGGTGGTGACCAGGCTGTCGTCGATGGCGCCCATGTTGGTCTTGTTGGCGACCTTCTCGCCCAGCCGTATCACCATGGCGAACCGTGCGGAGGCGGCACCGGCGTCGAAGTTAGGGTCGGCCTGGGCGCCGCCGATGGAGAGACCGTCCATGCCCACCACGTCGGTCGAGACGAAATCGTTGCCGATCTCGGCCTGTACTTCTTTCAAGATGTCATCAATCTTCGTCATCGTTCAGCTCCTTTGCTAGTGGGGCAGCGCTTTGTTGACGCGCTCCGCGTAGATCTTGCTGTTGAGGCGCATGCTGCCCAACTTTGTGTTCTGACGATCGGCCGCGAGCCCCAGGTAGTAGTTGTCGTCTTCCAGGAAGCGGACGAGCAGGTAGGCGTTCTCGGTGGTGAGCAGGTAGTCGTCCACGGCGTCGTCTGGATCTAATTTTCCAATGGTGGTCTGTACCAGTTTGAGGAGCAGGGTCATCTGGGCGTTGATCGCCTCGACGTCCACGCCGCCGACCGAATAGTCGGCGATGCCCAGGCCGTCCATCCCCACCACCGAGGTGGAGATGAAGCCCGGTACCTGCCCTCCCATCTCTTCCAAAATATCGCGAATGTTTTCCGGCATTTCGTAATCCTCCTCATCATGTGCTGTGTTATCCCAAGTTTCCTCGTCGTAGCGTTGCAGCCCGTCCATCAAAAGCGCCGACCAGGGCGTCTCGATGGTATGGTCGGGGGCTGTCACCGGTGATTCGAGGATAAATTCACCTTCTTGCCAGCGTAATACCTGATAAACAACCTCCTCTCCTGTGTGATCTCCTAAAATGGCGTGTACGATATTTCCGGCGGCGAAATAGAATACGGCTTCACGTTCCTCCTGCGTGATGGTCAAGCGGGCGGCTTGTCCCTCGTTGCAGGCATATTGGACCAGGGTGGGTAAATCCATCTCGCTCAAGCGACCTTGAATTGCCATGTTTGCGTCCTCCAAACGTCGGCTAACGGAAAGCGTATTCGATTTTTCCCGGTGCAACGCACGGGTGATGAAGCGCGGACCGTACTTTTGACGCTTTGACCTTTATCGTACGGTAGGAATTGGTTTGTACGTGCGTTGCACCGGGCTGCTCACAAAACTTGACGGATACCGCTAGGTTATTTGATCAAGAAGTCCAACGATGCGTCCATCTCGTCTTCCAGCTGTTGGGCAAAGTCCCCGTTGAGCGTCTCGCTGAAATCCTCGTCCCCCTGTTGTTGAACGGGGCGTTCCAGGATGGGGCCCAGTTCATCCACGGCGTTCTTGAGGATGATGCGGACCAGGCCGATGGGCGTCTTGCCGTCGAAGACGACGATCAGTAGCATCTTCTTGCCCACCGGCGAGAGGTAGACGCTGCGCTCCTCCCCCTCGTGCAGCATCAGATTGAAGCGGGCGCGCTCGCCCACCAGCCGGGCCATCTCCTGCGTCGCCGAGAGCTCACCGGCCGCCAGCGCGGAGAGTACCTGCGTGTTGATGCCCTCGACGCGCCCCCGCTCGCTGATCAGCTGACCGGTGATGTCGGCCAGGATGATGCAGCTGGCTTCGCTCTCGTAGGCCATGCGTTCCAGGCAGGCGTCGATGGCCTCGGCCTGCTCGATGGAGAGGGAGAAGCTCGGCGAGATCTCGTCGCTGACGTTGAAGGTCTCCGCTTCGACTGGGGCCTCGGCGGGGATCGGCGCCAGCTCCTCGATGTCCTGGGCCGCGGGCTTGCCCGCGAGGTGCCCGCACGCCGAGCAGAACGGCCTGTCCGCAGGCATCGGCTGTCCGCAGCTCGGACAGGTCGCCTGCTCTGCGGGCGCGGGGTGGGGCGCTGGGGGCGGAGAAGCCGGCGCTTCGGGTGTTGGGGCGGGTGATGTCGCGGATGTAGGGGGCGGCGCCGAGGCCGTGGCGTTACCTTGGCCCAGCACTTTATTGATGATCGCCAGGCCTTCCTGCGCCTTCTTGTGCTCGGGGTTGAGCGCCAGCACCGTCTCGAGATAGACCTGGGCGTCCTCCGGGTCGTCGGAGAGCCCGGCCAACCAGAACCAGACGTCCTCGCGAGACGGCGCGCGTTCCACGACCTCCAGCAATATCTCCCGGGCCGTCTTCTTGTCCCCGCTGCGCGCCTTCTGGATGGCGCGGTTGATGATCTCTCGGATCTCCTCTTGAGCCATGATCTACTCTCTCCAATCTGCGATATGCGTCGTCATAACTTCTTCTGTGCTCGCGATACGACCAGGCTGATGGCGGCCTTGAGTGACGCGTGCACGCCTTCCCCCTCCGTGGCGACGGTCTCGAAGGCCGGCGTGCCGTTAGAGACGAAGTACCGGTCCATCAGCGCACGCGGCGCAACCTTGGGCAGGTCCCGTTTGTTATATTGGACCACGCAGGGCACCCGCGTGGGGTCCATCCCCAGCTCTCGGAGCTGTTGGTGCATCATCCGGTACGATTGGATATTGTCGGCCAGTCGATTCATCTGCGAATCCGCCACAAAGACCACGCCGTCGGCTCCCTGTAGGGTGAGCTTCCGGGTCGCGGCGTAACAGACCTGTCCGGGGACGGTGTAGAGGTTGAACTTCGGCGTTAGCTCCTTGATCTTGCCCAATTTGAGCTGCAGGAAGTCGAAGAAGATGGTGCGGTCCTCGCGGGTCTTCAACGTGACCAGATCGCCGCGGACCTTGGGATTGGTGCTGGTGTAGATGTACTGCAGGGTCGTGGTCTTGCCACTCAAGGCCGGCCCATAGTAGACGAGCTTGAGATTGAGTTCCCGCATCTTCCAGTTGATAAACATGGTCTCTTTGCGTCCAATCCTGAGAAAGTATGTGTTTTATGAGTCGAGATCGAAATCGGCGGATAACAGACCTTTGTTGATGGCGTCCTCCAGAGAGAGCAACTCTCGCTTCCCTGGGGACTCCTCGGCCTTTGGGGGAGCCGCTGTCGGCTCCGGTCTTGCCGCTGCTGCTGAGGGAGGGACTTTTTTCTGGGGAGGTTTGGGCTTCTTCGCCTTGGAAGGAGCGGGCCTAGCTGTCGCCTCGTCCCCGCCAAAGGCCATGTCCAATTCGGCCATCAAACTTGAGCCGAAGTCCTCCTCCAGCACGTGCTCCACGTTGTCGCTGTCGGCGTTGGAGAGAATGTCCAGCAGGTCGTCAACGACCCGGCGTGTGTAGAGCCAGACCATGCCGACGCGGCTCTTCTGGGCCCGACGGTCGTAGAGTAGGACCAGGATAAGATTGTCGCCCACGTTGGCGGAGTAGATGTCGTAGCGGGGGCCCTCCTGGAAATTGAGGTTGACGCCCTCCCCCTCATTGAACTTGCGGGCGAGTTCGGCGCTGGTTGTGAAGCCGCCCGCCAGCAGCGTCAAGAGCATGGTGATGTCGACGCCGTCGGTGGGCCCCACTTCGACCAGCCGCTGGCCCTGCATATCGGCCAGCAGGATGCAGCTGGCCCCGACGTCGTAGCGCAAGCTTTCCAGTCGTTCCGAGAGGCGTTCGAAGACCTCGTCCGAGAAGATGGTGAGTCCCGGCGTGGTGAGCGCCAGGTGCTCCAGCGCGCCGTCCACCACCTGCGTGAACTCCTTGACGTTGAAGGGTTTGGTGAGGTAGCGGTAGACTTGCAGACGGTGGGCCTCGGACTCGATCTTGCCGTTGCCGTAGGCGGTGATGAGGACGGTGCGCGTGTCGGGGCTGAATTCCTTGACCCAGCGGATCAGCTCAAGACCGCTGATGCCGGGCATGCGGAGGTCGGTGATCAGCAGATCCATCGGCGTCTGCTTCATGATCTGCTGGGCCTCTTCGCCCGAGGTCACCGTGGTGACGCTGCAGTCGGCGTTGGCGACTTCCAGCGAACGCCCCAGGAAGAAGCCGACCTTGGGCTCGTCATCTACGATTAGAATCCGTTTTTCAGCCATTCCCGTTTGCTCTACCTCTATCCGGTTACGGAATTCAGACATCAGCCACCGCTCACTAACCCTATTCTAATTCAGAAGGGAGGGAAGGTGTGTTCCAGCTGTAAAAAGCGGGCGTTCCAACTCTGTTCCGAGGTCGAAGGACGTTGGCTGCGAAAAATTATCCGAACCACAGGGGCGCGGAGATCAAGGAGAAAGTCCAAAAGCACCCAGGGAGATGCTTATAGTTGGCTGCCCGGTCTTCAGGAAGTTGGGGTGGTGGCTCTCTGGGATTTCGCCGGGTGGACCAAAAACGATTGTACATTGGCTCTTATTGGTTTCTGGGTGAAATGCGGGATTTCGAAGCAAATCGGGAAATGGGGATGGTTCAGAGATAGGTTGACACTTTCAGATAGCAACGTACCGGTCTATTTG
>CAZCPK010000102.1:0-10697 GCA_964500755.1 uncultured Anaerolineales bacterium | reverse complement strand
GTCATCACCCAAAAAACGGAGCTGGGACAGAACGAGGCGGGATACGACGCACCGATGGAAGGCGCCGTGACGTTCGAGAACGTCAGCTTCTGTTACGAATCCCCGGAAGCGGAAGAATGTGACGTCGAGCAGGAAAGCGTGGCGCTGGAGGACATCTCTTTTCGGGTGGAGCCCGGGCAGACGGTCGCCATCGTGGGACAGACTGGCACGGGCAAGTCGACCATCGCCAAGCTGATCAACCGCATCTACGACGTCGACGCGGGAGCGGTGCGTATCGATGGCGTCGACGTGCGCGACTGGAACCTGGAGGCGCTGCGCCGCCAGATCTCCATCATTGAGCAGGACCTCTATCTCTTCTCGCGCAGCATCGCCGACAACATCGCCTTCGGCCATCCGGAGGCCACACGCGAGGAGATCGTGGGGGCGGCCAAGGCCGCGCAGGCCCACACCTTTATCACCGAGTTCAAAGAGGGCTACGAGACGGTTATCGGGGAACGCGGCGCGACGCTCTCCGGCGGCCAGCGTCAGCGCGTCGCGCTGGCCCGCGCCTTCCTCACCGACCCGGCGCTCCTGATCCTTGACGACGCCACCAGCGCCATCGACAGCGAAACCGAGGATCATATTCAACGCGCCATCGAGCGGGCGGCAGCGGAGCGCACCACGTTCCTGATCACCCACCGGCTCTCACAGATCCGCTGGTCCGACCTGATTATTGTGATGGGCCAGGGCCGGGTCGCGGCCATCGGCGATCACGAGACGTTGATGGAGCGCTCGGAGGCGTATCGGAATATCTTCGCCCGGTATGACTAGCGGCGCGCACGCACGCTACCTGACTACAAAAGGTGACATTCTACCCCTGGAATAAGAAAGATTCTCAATTTGACAGTCCAAGGGAAATAGCTACAATATTGATATGTACAGTTATATCCTCATGGGTCGTCTGCATCCCCCACTTTGTGGCGTCGTTGCAGAGTGCGTTCCGGCTTTTTGTCAATAGCCGAGGTACCTAACAAATTAAGGAGGTTACAGGAGGAAACTCTGTAGTGCTTACCAAGATCCCCATTTTTTACTTTGAGAGGAAATCGTGTTTAAGAAGATTCTATTTGTCCTAGTGTCCATCGTTGGACTCGTCGGCTGTCAGGGCGAAGAGGCCACTTCAGATGGCGATTGGAAGATCGGCATCATGACCGGCACCGTCACCCAGAACGAGGAAGAGTTCCGCATGGCCGAGCAGATGCAGGATCGTTACGGCGAAGATCGCATTCTGATCGCCACCTACCCCGATCGGTTCATGCAAGAGCAGGAGACCACCATCACCAATATGCTGGAGATGGCCTCCGATCCTGACGTCAAGGCTATCGTCATGGTGCAGGCTGTGCCCGGCACCGTGGCAGCCGTGGATAAGGTGCGGGAGATCCGCCCCGACATGTTCTTCGTCTTGGGCGCCCCGCAGGAAGATCCAGACATCATCACCCAGAAGGGTGACATCATCCTCAACACCGACGACCTGGGCCGTGGCCCGCAGATCGCCGAGCACGCCCACAACATGGGCGCCGAAGTACTGGTGCACTACTCCTTCCCCCGTCACATGTCCATCGAGTTCCTGGCGCAGCGCCGCGAAATGATGAAGGAGCGCGCCGAGGAATTGGGCATCCAGTTCGTGGATGAGGACGCCCCCGATCCCACCGGCGACGCCGGCGTGCCCGGGACCCAGCAGTTCATTATGGAGGACGTCCCCCGCAAGATCGAGCAGTACGGCCCCCAGACCGCCGTCTTCGGCACCAACTGTGCCATGATGGAGCCGCTCATCCGTCAGGCGGTAGAGTACGGCGGCATCTTCCCCGTGCAGTGCTGCCCTTCCCCTTACCACGCCATGCCGGCGGCCCTGGGCATCGAAGTGCCCGAGGAGAACAAAGGGGACGTAGTGTGGATCCTGGAAGAGATCAACGAGAAAGTCTGTGATGCTGGCGCAGCCGGCCGTGTCGCGACCTGGCCGGCCCCCGTCAATATGATGTTCATCCAGGCGGGCGTGGAATATGCCATCGACTGGATCGAGGGTGATATCACAGAGCGTGTGGATCAAGACGCGCTGGTCAAGACCATGGAGGGCATCCTCGAGGAGATGGGTGTCAGTGGCAGCGTACAGCTGACGCCCTACGAGGGCACCGACAACTACTTCCTCTACCTCTCCGACCACATCATCTTCGAGTAACCCTTGTTGGAGATGATACCTACTTCGTAGTGTCAGACGTGGGGTTGCCGCAGTACCGGCAGCCTCACGTCTCTTTCGTTATGGCTAGCTACCAAACGCTGCGGCCCACGAACGGCCACAGATAAGCAGAGTTTGAGGGTGAACGAAGTTACCTGCGTGCGCCCAGGTAGGAACTCCGTGGTATCTACATCGATCCATATATCCTTATGTCAGCCCATCCAGTAGATAGGACCTCGTTTAAGGGGGATGCATGACAGAACAACCTCTATTACGCATGCGCGATATCAACAAAAGCTATTATGGCACCCAGGTCCTGGAGAACATCAATCTTACGCTCCGGGAGGGTGAGATTCACGCCATTGTGGGCGAAAACGGCGCCGGCAAATCGACCTTAATGAATATCCTCTTTGGTATGCCCGTGATCCACGAAACCGGCGGCTTTGAGGGTGAGATCCACTTTGAGGGAGAGCCGGTCGACATCTTGTCCCCCCACATGGCTATGGACCTTGGTATTGGAATGGTCCATCAAGAATTTATGCTGCTGTCCAATTATACGATCACCGAGAACATCAAACTGAACCGTGAGATTCTCAAGGACAATCCGGTGAGCCGCATCTTTGGGGAGCAGATGAAATCCCTGGACGTCAAGGCCATGCGCGCCGACGCTCGACGAGCATTGGACAGTCTAGATATTGACATTGAGGAGTACGTCAAAATCGCGGGGCTGCCCGTAGGTTACAAGCAGTTCACGGAGATCGCCCGCGAGATCGATAAGACCAACATCAAGATCATCGTCTTTGACGAGCCCACGGCTGTGCTGGCCGAGAGCGAGGCGGAGCACCTGTTGGAAGCCATGCAGCACATCGCTGCCCAGGGTATCGCAATTCTCTTTATCACCCATCGACTCGATGAGGTCATGGCGGTAGCGGAGAATATCACGGTGCTGCGCGACGGTCAGCTGGTGGCGACCAAGCAGCGAGATGATACGAGCATCCCGCAGCTGGCGAAGATGATGATCGGACGTGAGGTCGAAAAACTGACGCACCGTCCAGAACTACCGACCAACGGCGATATCGCCCTGGAGATCGAAGACCTGACGGTCAACATGCCCGGTGAGGAAGTGGAAGGGCTGAACCTCAAGGTGCACAAGGGCGAGATCCTGGGCATCGGCGGATTGGCAGGCCAGGGCAAGGTGGGTATCGCCAACGGCATCATGGGCCTCTATCCCGCAGAGGGCAAGGTCCTGGTCAACGGTAGCCCCTTGCCGTTGAACGACACGCCGGAATCTTTCAACCGCGGCCTCGCTTTTGTGTCGGAGGATCGACGCGGCGTGGGGCTGCTGCTCGACGCGTCTATCGAGATGAACATCGCCATCACCGCCATGCAGAACCAGGAGCGCTTTATCCGCCGTTTTGGCTTCTTCACGCAGATGGATGGAGCCGCTATGCGAGAGCATGCGCTGCAGATGATCGAGGAGCTGGACATCCGTTGCACCGGCCCCACTCAGGTCGTCCGGCGCTTGAGCGGCGGGAATCAACAGAAGGTCTGCATCGCCCGCGCGCTGACGTTGGAACCGGAGATCCTCTTCGTCTCGGAGCCCACGCGGGGCATCGACGTGGGCGCCAAGCGTCTGGTGTTGGATACGCTGATCAAACTCAACGAGGAGCTGGGCGTGACCATCGTGATGACGTCCAGTGAGTTAGTGGAGCTGCGCAGCATCTGCGACCGCATCGCTATCATCTCCGAGGGCCGTCTGGCCGGCATCCTGAAGCCCGACGACTCGGACGTGGACTTTGGCCTGTTGATGGCCGGACAGAAGGAGCTGGAAGGAGCAAGGAGCGTAGAAAATGGGTAAACACATCAAGGATTTTATACAAGATTTTGGACTTCCCCGATTGATCATCCTGGGGTTCTTTCTGCTTCTCTGTGTGCTTGCCCTGGTCTTGGGGTTGGATTTTGCCGAGCTGATGTCTTCCACGCTCGTGCGCATCGGCATGAACGGCGTGCTGGTGCTGGCGATGCTGCCGGCGATTGTAAGCGGCATCGGCCCCAATTTCGGCGTCTCCCTGGGCATCCTCTGCGGATTGGTGGGCGCCCTGTCAGCCATCGAATTCAGGCTGGATGGCTTCACCAACTTCTTCGCCGCCATCCTCTTCTCGCTGCCGCTGGCGGTTGCCGTGGGGTACGCCTACGGCTGGCTGCTGAATCGGGTCAAGGGATCGGAGATGATGCTGGCGACCTTCGTGGGGTTCTCCACCGTCTCCCTGATGAAGATCGGCTGGCTGATCCTTCCCTTCAAGAGCCCGGAGATGGCCTGGCCCATCGGGCTGGGATTGCGCGTCACCGTCTCGCTGGAGAATCGGGGCCTCACGCAGCTTTTGAACAAGACCCTGGCTTTCAACGTCGGTGGCGTCACCGTCCCCACCGGCTTGCTCCTCTTTTTCCTGGCCTGTTGTCTGCTGATGTGGCTCTTCATGCGCTCCAAGGCCGGCATCAGTATGTCTACGGCGGGCAGCAATCCGCGCTTTGCGGAAGCCGCGGGCATCAACGTCAATAGGAATCGGATTCAGGGCACCGTCGTCTCCACAATCCTGGGCGCTGTGGGCATCCTGGTCTACGCGCAAAGTTACGGCTTTTTGCAACTCTACGAGGGGCCGATGTTTATGCCCTTCGTGGCCGTCGCTGCCATCCTGATCGGTGGCGCGTCCATCAAAAAGGCCTCCATCGCGCACGTCCTTATCGGAACCTTTCTCTTCCAGGGCATTCTGGTGGTGGCGATGCCCGTGGCCAATACAGTTACCAACATGTTCCCCACGGACCTGACCAGCATGGCGGAGATCTCACGCATCATCATCCAGAACGGCATCATCCTCTACGCGCTGACACAGACTGAAGGAGAGAGTGCATGAACATCAACGATAGACTCAAATCCATACTCGGACTGGAGTTCGATCTCAAACGGGCCCTGGTGCAATTTGTGACCAAAAACATGGTCACGATTATGTTCGTCGTCCTCAGTCTGGCGGGACTCTACGTCTCTGAATTGAACGCGCTCCTCTATCTCACCGACATCATCTCCCGGGTGTCGCGCAACTCGTTCCTGGTCCTCTCCTTGATCATCCCCGTCATCGCCGGCATGGGCTTGAACTTCTCCATTGTCTTGGGCGCGATGGCGGCGCAGGCGGTCATCATCTTCGTCTCCCACTGGGGCGTGACCGGCTTTCCCGGCATTCTCCTCTGTGTGGTGCTGGTGACGCCCCTGGCCCTGCTGCTCGGCACGTTGACCGGCCGACTATTCAACAGAACCAAGGGCCAGGAGATGATCACCGGCCTGATCCTGGGCTTCTTCGCCGCCGGCTGGTACCAGTTTGTCTTCCTCCAGTTGGTGGGCGGCTTCATCCCCATGGACAATGAGGTGTTGGTCCTCAGCTCCGGCGTGGGCATCCGGACGACGGTGGATCTCTCCGCCGGCCTGAAATACGGCCTGGACGGTCTCTGGCGGCTCAGCTTGCCCGTGGTGCTGATCATCGTCGGCGCCATCGGTCTGGGGCTCCAGGGCTATCGGTTCTTCAAAACGGATGATGACGACCGAAATAAATATCGCCTCGCCCTGAACCTCGCCCTTCCCGTGCTCGCCATCGGTTGGGCGGTATGGATGTTGATCAGCCAATCTCTGTTACAGAACGTCCAGATCCCCATGGGGACGTGGCTGGTGACCGGCGCGCTATGCTTCTTCCTCTACTTCCTCTCCAAGACCAAACTGGGACAGGACCTGCGCTCCGTCGGTCAGGATCGCCACGTCGCCGCGGTGTCGGGCATTCCTGTAGATCAGATCCGCGTCAAAGCCATCATCTTCTCCACCGTCTTCGCCGCCTGGGGCCACGTCATCTTCCTGCAGAACATGGGCGCCTTCAGCACCTACGGCAGTTATGAGCAGGTGGGCCTATACGCCACCGCTGCGATTTTGATCGGCGGGGCCACGGTGACCAAGGCCACCATCGGACAGGCGCTGCTGGGCGTCTTCCTCTTCCACACGCTCTTTATCGTCTCGCCGGCCGCCGGCCGCAAGCTCTTCGGCGACGCGCAGATCGGTGAATACTTCCGCGTCTTCGTCGCGTACGGCGTCATCGGCGTCACCCTGGCGATGCACGCCTGGAAGCAACTGTTGCAGCGCCGCCAAAATCTTGCGCGGGAAGCAGAATAAAGCAGCTGCGGCCAAGATTGGCTCTACTGAAAAGAGCCTTTTCAGTGGAGCCACCGGTGCTTGAGCCCACCATCCAAGCACGAAAATTTGAATCAACGGAGTAAGCGGATTTAACTGATTTTTCACTCGTTTACTCTGCCTAATCCATGAAATCCGTTGATATTATCGAAGGAGCGAAGGGGGCGAGATAGTGGTTGGGCGAAACCCAACCACTATCCCTCTTTGACTGCACCCCTTTCAGGACCGCCACGCCCATATTTCGCGTGACGTCTGGGCCGACCATTACCGCGCCCTGAGCTTATACGCGTTACCGGTGTTGCACCGGGCTGCTCATAAGACGAAACCGTCACAAAAAGAGGTCAGTAGCACAGCGGTGACCAGGGCGGCTGGCTCACGTCTGCGCTGCAACACCCCGCCGAGAGGGAGACGTCAAGGGCTGGTTTTTGACGCGCCCAGACCGCAGGAACGTCGTCGAGGGGAGTGCAAACGTGCGATCTCCCGTGACCGGGACATTGTGAGCATTGCCGATCTTTTATTGGAGGTAGCATGGGATTTTTCTACGGCTTGAATCGCGAGGCATACGACCGCGAGTACAGCGATCGGGAGCTGCTGCGGCGCATCGCGCGGTACTTCGCTCCCCATCGCAAGCGGGTGATCGGCGTCGGCGTGGTGATCGCCGGGCTCTCCCTGATCTCATCCCTGGTCCCGATCCTGACGAAATCCACGCTGGACGTTATCGTCAGGGATGCCCGGCGGCTGGATCTGATGTTGGCCCTCTTCGGCTTCGTGCTCTTCTACGGCGTGGTCAACTGGGCCGGTAACTGGATCCGGCGCCGGGTCACGGCGAACGTGATCGGCGACATCGTCTCGCAGCTGCGTAACGACGCCTTCGCTGCCTCGATCCGCCACGACATGTCGTTCTTCGACGAGTTCCGCTCCGGACGCATTATCAGCCGCATCACCTCGGACACCGAGGAGTTCTCCAACGTGGTGCAGCTGGTGACCGACCTGATCGGGCGCGTGCTCGAGGCGCTGATCCTATTGGGCTACCTCGTCTACGTCTCGCCGCGGCTCGTGCTGGTGCTGCTGTTGATGCTGCCGACCGTCGTCGGCGTCGCGCTCAGCTTCCGCAAGATCGCCCGCCGCGTGACCCGCAAGGGCTTTCAGGTGCTGGCCGAGGTCAACGCCGCCATTCAGGAGGCCGTGACCGGCATCAGCGTTGCCAAGAACTTCCGCCAGGAAGCTAACATCTACGAGGAATTCCAGGACGTCAATGAACAGTCCTATCACGTCAATCTGCGGCGGGGCTACGCGCTGGCCCTCACCTTCCCCATCCTCAACGCCTTCTCCGGCGTCGCCACGGCAGTGTTGGTCTACGCAGGCGGCTTTCCCGTCGCGCTGGGCCGTATCTCCGTCGGGGACTGGTACCTCTTCGTCAACAGCCTGGACCGTTTCTGGTTCCCCATGATCAGTCTTTCCTCTTTCTGGAGCCAGGTGCAGGGCGGACTCTCGGCTTCCGAGCGCCTCTTCGCCCTCATCGACGCGGAGCCCACGGTCCAGCAGGAGGAAGAGAAGGCGGTGTCGCCGCTGAACGGACACATCATCTTCGACGACGTCGACTTCCAGTACACTGAGCAGGAGCAGGTACTCAGGGGCTTCACTCTGGAGATTGCGCCGGGGAAGAGCGTGGCGCTGGTGGGCCATACCGGCGCGGGCAAGAGCAGCATCGCCAAGCTGATCGCGCGCTTCTACGAGTTCCAAGACGGGGAGATCCGTATCGACGGGCGGGACATTCGCACCTTCGACCTGCACGACTACCGCGAGCAGCTGGGCATCGTCTCGCAGCAACCCTTCCTCTTTACCGGCACCGTGCTGGAGAACATCCGCTACGGTCGACCGGGCATCAGCGACGAGGAGATCGAAGAGATGGCGCGCCAGATCGGTGAGGGCGAGTGGCTGCGGACCCTACCGGACGGCCTGGAGACCGAGGTCGGCGAGCGCGGTGGCAAGCTCTCCCTGGGCCAGCGACAGCTCGTCGCGCTGATGCGGGTGCTGATACAGAAGCCGGCGATCTTCATCCTCGACGAGGCCACTGCCAGCATCGACCCCTTCACGGAGATGCAGATCCAGGAGGCGACCGAGCTGCTCCTCGACCGCAGCACGTCGATCCTCATCGCCCACCGGCTCTCCACGGTCCGCGCCGCCGACCGCATCATCGTGCTCGATCACGGCGAGATCATCGAGGAAGGCGACCACGAGGCGCTGATGCGACAGAGCGGCCACTACGCCGACCTTTACAACACCTACTTCCGCCACCAATCCCTGGAATACGTCGAAGAAGTGGGAAAACGCCGGCAGGAAACGGCAGCGTCCAGCGCCGGTTGATCGTAGAGATCCGCCAGCCTTACCATCAACGGATTGAACGGATGAAACGGAACGCTCCTCCCCAGATTAGGTCTATCAACAGACAGCGAATCTCTCGAAGAAATCCGCTGTCTGAACTAGGCCGGTTCATTTTCCCAGCGAAGTGCCGTTGGAACGGGTACGTCACTTCGTTTCGTGCTGGACTGTACCCGGACTACGAACCTTATTTGTCTGGTGATAGCAACGCTTTTCGTCACTAGCAACGTTCCGGCGCTCCCGCCGTTACCCTCATGGAACAAAAGACCTCCTCCGTGCGTTAAGAAACCGAGACAATCGTAACGCTAATTCAAGGAGGATACAAAAATGAAAGCTCTATGGATTCTGTTGATCGTCGCCATCGTGCTGACGGGCTGCGCGCCGGGATCCCAACCGGCGAAAGCCGAGGTCGCCGCCTCGCAGGTGCCACGGGAGACCACGCCCGATATAGCGGAAGGAGATCTCCAGACGCTGGTGGAGGGGAACACCGCCTTCGCCGTCGATCTCTATCGGCAACTGCGGACGTCCGACGGCAACCTCTTCTTCTCCCCGCACAGCATCTCCACGGCGTTGGCTATGACCTACGCCGGCGCCGAGGGCAAGACCGCCGAACAGATGGCGGAGACGCTCCACTTCAATCTCTCCGGGGAGCAGCTCCACGCCGCCTTTAACGCCCTGGACCTGACGCTAACGCCGGGAGAGGACGTGGGCGAGGAGGACTTCGTCCTCAACATCGCCAACTCGCTCTGGGCGGAAGAGACCTACGACTTCCACGAAGAGTTCCTGGATCTGCTGGCGCGCCACTACGGCGCGGGCCTGCGGCTGGTCGATTTCAAGACCGCGTACGAAGCCGCCCGCCAGGCCATCAACGCCTGGGTCGAGGACGCGACCGAGGGGAAGATCGAGGACCTGATCCCGGAAGGCGGCGTCAACGACCTGACCCGGTTGGTGCTGGCGAACGCCATCTACTTCAACGCCAAGTGGGTGCACCCCTTCTCTCAGGACCTCACGGAAGACGGCGCGTTTACACGCCTGGACGAGAGTGAAGTCACCGTGCCCATGATGCGCTGGGATAAGCCCACCAGGGTACCCTACACCCGGGGCGACGGCTTCCAGGCCATCGAACTTCCCTATCGCGGCGGCAACGCCGGCATGGTCATCGTGGTGCCGGACGCCGGAGCATTTGAGACCTTTGAGGAGGAGTTGACCGGCAAGCAGCTGCAGGCCATCGTCGACGCGCTGGAGACGCGGAGCGTCGAGCTGACGCTGCCCAAATTCGAGTACGACGCGGAAGCCAGCCTGGCCGATACGCTGAAGCAGATGGGCATGCCCGTGCCCTTCGATCCAGATGAGGCCAACTTTTCGGGGATGGACGGCACGCGCCGCCTCTTCATCTCCGACGTCTTCCACAAGGCCTACGTCGCCGTGGACGAGGAAGGCACCGAGGCCGCCGCCGCGACCGCCGTCATTGTGGCCACGGAGTCCATGCCCATGACGGACGTGGAACTGGTCGTCAACCGTCCCTTCCTCTATCTCATCCGCGACACCCAGACAGGCGCCCCACTCTTCCTGGGTCGGGTACTCGATCCCAGCCAGTAAGACCAGTCGCTTCTGCGAGAACCTCCGAGGTTTTGAAAGCCTCGGAGGTTCAGGCGTAATCTCGTCTCTTGTAGCAAACCGTAATCGTTTAGTTCTGTGAGTAGACGACAGGTACAACGCACTTTCGAATTCAAGTCTATGCTATCCCCGAGTTTCTTGCGACGTTCCTGCGGAAGCAGTAGCCTTTGCGCCCTAAGTGCGTCGCACCTCAGAATGGCTCTTATGGGTTTTTAGGTGAAGTATCCTGGACAGCTTGCAAGTGCTCACGGATTTGCACGGATA
>CAZCPK010000101.1:0-10725 GCA_964500755.1 uncultured Anaerolineales bacterium | reverse complement strand
GGATGAGACCCTGGAGCTGACGCCGTTAACGCCGCCGCCGCCCCCCGAGGCTGAAGAGTAGGTTTAGGAGTTCGCTATGCCCGAACGTGGTCAGAAAATCCGCGTAATGATTGTAGACGATATCGCAGAGACGCGAGAGCAGCTGCGGAAGCTGCTCTCGTTTGATCCCGATATTGAGGTCGTCGCTATGGTGCGTAGCGGCGAGGACGCGATCCAGAACGCGGCTGACATCAAACCGGACGTCGTTTTGATGGACGTAAACTTGCCCGGCATCGATGGGATCACGGCGACCAGCAAGTTGTTGGCGATCGTGCCGTCTGCCCAGGTATTGATGCTGTCGGTGCAGGGGGAGTCCGATTATATGCGTCGGGCGATGATGGCAGGGGCGCGGGATTACCTGACCAAGCCGCCCAGCGCGGATGAACTCTTGGACGCGATCCATCGCATCGTCAAACTCCGACCCGCCACGCGCGCGCCGGCGCCAGATACGACCGCTGGATCACGTTCGCAGGCTGCCGTTGAGCAAGGCAAAGAGCGAGACCTGGGTGTGCACAACGGGGAGATTATCACCGTATTCAGTCCCAAAGGCGGGACGGGGTGTACGTCCGTTGCCGTGAATACGGCGGTCTCCATTCAGAAAAAAGTTGGGAATGACGCCAAAGTCGCCCTGATCGATGCCAATCTGCAGTTTGGCGACGTGGCGGTCTTTCTAAAGATGCAACCGACCCGCACGCTCACGGATATCGCGCCCCACATGGAAGATCTGGATGCCGAGTTGTTACGGGCTATTATGGTGCCCCATCCCTCCGGCCTCAAAGTCCTGGCCGCTCCGGCAAAGCCGGAGGAGGCGGAGTTGATGCGTGAGGGGGGGGTGGACGAGATGGGGGAGAACCAACGCATGCGTCTCCTCTTGGACTTTATGCGACGCCACTTTGATTACATCTTGGTCGATGCCGCGCACACCATTGACGATGTGACCCTGGCGCTGTTGGGTATGAGCGACCTGTTGTTGATCGTGACGCGGCCGATTATCCCCGAAATCCGGGGGGCACGTCTTTTCCTCGAACTGCTACAGAAGTTGGAATATGACATGCGAAAAATAAAACTGGTCATCAACAGTGTGGATAACAAACGGATGGGCATTCAGCCCGAGGCCATTGAACGGGCAATGATGCCCTCCCTTGTACAAATTCCGTTGGACGAGAAGACGGCGCTTCGGGCGGCGAACTACGGCGTTCCGTTTGTCCTCAAGGACGCTCGCGCCGCCATTAGCGAGGCGATCGATACCCTGGCCGAGGAACTGTTGGCTATCTTCCAGCCCGAGGAAGAGGAGGCGCAGCCCGTCGTCGAGGAAACCTCGCGTCGCTCTGGATTGGGACGTTTGCTGGGTTAGGTTTGTTTATATTGGGTTTTGAGGGTAGGAGGCTTTTACTGTGTCTTTACTAAGAAGAATGGAAAAGAAATCCCCTTCTTCCTCTTCATCGAAGTCAAGGTCGTCCGAGCAGAAGAAGCAGGTCAACCGCCGTAGCGTTTCCCCCACACGGGACGCCTATATGGACCTTAAGGGGCGAATCCAGAATCGCCTCGTCGCCGAATTGGATCCGGGCATGGACGTCTCGCGGACTGACGAAGTTCGTGAGACCATCCAAGAGATGTATGTGGCGATTCTTGAGGAAGAGCGGATTGTCCTGAGCCGTGTGGAACGGGAGCGCCTTTTTGAGCAGATCGTCGCTGAAATCCTGGGGCTGGGACCGCTTGAGCCTTTGTTGGCTGAGGATTCTATCTCCGAGATTATGGTCAATGGAGCGAAGGACATCTACGTGGAGCGGGGAGGTAAGATTATTCGCGCCAACGTCACCTTCGAATCCAATGAACATCTTATGCGCATCATCGAGCGTATCGTGGCTCCGCTGGGCCGACGTATCGATGAAAGTAGCCCCAAGGTCGACGCCCGCCTGCAGGATGGCTCCCGCGTTAACGCCGTGATCCCTCCGATCTCCCTGGTGGGGCCCGTCCTGACAATTCGAAAGTTCTTCCGGGATGCGTTGACCGCGGAGGATCTGATTCGCTTTGGCTCGATCACCGAGGAGGCTGTCGAATTCCTCCGCGCCTGTGTCAAAGCGCGCTTGAATATCGTAGTCTCCGGCGGTACTGGCACCGGGAAGACAACGTTCTTGAATATTCTCTCCGGGTATATCCCGGGGGATGAACGGATTATCACCATTGAGAACGCGGCGGAGCTGCAGCTGCAGCAGGAACACGTAGTCACCCTGGAGTCGCGTCCACCCAATATTGAGGGCAAGGGCGAGATTTCGATCCGAGATCTGGTCATCAACTCGCTGCGAATGCGTCCGGATCGAATCGTTGTCGGTGAGTGTCGGGGCGGTGAGGCCCTGGACATGCTGCAGGCGATGAACACCGGTCACGATGGCAGCATGACGACCTTGCACGCCAATAACACGCGGGAGGCCCTTTCTCGTCTGGAGACCCTGGTTTTGATGGCCGGGATGGAGTTACCCCACCGTGCTATTCGTGAGCAGATTGCGGCTGCCGTTGATTTGATTGTTCAGTTGGAACGTTTCCGCGATGGTTCACGGAAGAACGTCACCATCACCGAGATTCAGGGGATGGAGGGAGACGTGGTCACCACCGCGGATCTCTTCAAATATGAGCAGACCGGCTTTGAGAATGACAAAGTCGTAGGGCGCTTGCGTCCTACCGGTATTCGTCCCAAGTTCATGGACCGTATTGAAAACGCAGGGATCCACTTACCTCCTTCTATCTTTGGTGCTGGCGCCAACTTGCGGGGCTATTAGCGGAATTAGGGAGTAGGGCGGATGGTTATTTGGATTTTAGGCGGATTATTAGCGTTTGCTGTTGCTATGTTGGTTTACTCGCTCGTCGCGCAACCGGCGGGTCAGAGTCTGGTTGACGAGCGTTTAGGACCGGGTAGAGCGAAAAAAAAGGACGCAGCGGAGAAACAGGATCGCGGTTCGGTTATCGGCGCTGCGGTGGATCGCGCCGTCGAGGGACGTGGTTTTGCCAAGAACCTGGCGACCCAATTAGCCCGCGCTGATTGGAAGGTAACGGTCGGCGAGTTTATCGTACTCTCTGTCACGATTGCTATTGGGGCCAGTCTTATCTTCTACCTTATTGATCGTGTCTTCCTGGTTCCGGTGGGTATTCTCGTGGGGATCTTTGGACCGCGTTTGTATATTGGCATTCGAAAGAACGCGCGGCTTAAGAAGTTCGACGAGCAGTTGGGAGACGCGCTTAACCTGATGGTGAACTCCTTGCGGGCCGGCTATAGTACGTTGCAGGCCATGGAAGTGATCTCGCGGGAGATGCCCGACCCGATCGCCGTGGAGTTTGGACGTGTCGTCTTGGAGATTCAGCTGGGCGTGGAGTTTGATCGGGCGATGGCGAATCTGCTCCGGCGCATGCCCAGCGGTGACATGGACCTGGTGATCACCGCCATGAGCGTCCAACGCGAGGTCGGCGGTAACCTGGCCGAGGTGTTGGATGCCATCAGTTTCACCATCCGGGAGCGTGTGCGGATCAAGGGAGAGATCAAGGCCCTGACCGCTCAGGGGAGAATCACGGGGATCGTCATTACGCTGCTACCCTTTCTCCTGGTCGGACTGATATCGTTTATCAATCCGTCGTTTATGGCGCCGCTTTTCGAGGACGCCTGTGGGTGGATTATGATGGGGGTTAGTGTAGTGATGATTATTGTAGGCTACATCATTATCAATAAAATCACAGATATTGAAGTGTAACGAAAGGAGGCCATTGTGGAAATTGCGCTTATTTTGGGCGTAGTCGTCCTCACGGGGGGCTTGCTTTTCGTGTTGCTGGGACGCAAACGTTCGGCTCAACCCTTGGAAGAGCGCTTGAATGAGCTGGCGGCCTTGGGGGAGCCCGTCTCTCTTGAGAAATTAGAGCTCTCCCGACCTTTTAGCGAACGGGTTATCGTTCCCCTGATGGAAAAGGTGGTGGAGTTTGCTCAGAACATGACGCCACAGAGCCATCTGGAGTCCGCGCGTCAGAAGCTGGAATTGGCAGGCGTTGCTCATCAGATCAAGCCGGCGCAGATGGTGGCTGCACGCTTTGGACTGGCAATAGTCTTAGGGGCGCTGGGTATCTTCTTGGCGACGTCGGCTTCTTCTACGCCTGTTTTCCAACGCATTCTTATGCCCATTGGCGGCACCGTGTTGGGATATTTCCTGCCGGTTTTGCTGCTCTCCTCCAAGATCAGCCGACGTCAGGAAGACGTTCTCAAGGCTTTGCCAGATGCTTTGGATCTACTGACCATCTGTGTGGAAGCAGGGCTGGGCTTCGACGCCGCCATGTCGAAGGTCGCGGAGAAGTGGGACAATGAGTTGAGCCTGGCTTTTCAGCGTACTGTTCAGGAGATGCAGCTGGGCAAATTGCGCCGCGAGGCGCTGCGTGATATGGCCAATAGCCTGGACGTATCTGACGTCACCTCATTTGTGGCCGCGATTATTCAGGCCGACCAGTTGGGTGTGAGCATGGCGAAGGTCATGCGTATTCAATCCGAGCAGATGCGTATGAAGCGTCGACAACGGGCCGAGGAGAAGGCGCGACAGGCGCCGGTCAAGATCATGATCCCCCTGGTCTTCTTTATCTTCCCCACGATTTTGATCGTGCTCTTAGGTCCTGCCATGTTAAATATCAAGAATTCCGGAGCCCTGGGATCTTTCTAAATACCGAGAGGCAGGCTTCGGTTGAATAGTTAGCCGGGGCGTTGGGAGCCGCTAGTTGCCTTACTGGTTAGTCTTTATCGGGATTGAGGTCCATGCGCTTCGCCATTGAGAGGCGCGTGGTGAAGCGTAATGCGTGGAACGCATATCGGTGGTTGCTGGACCTTTTATTGCCGCCGTGCTGCGTGAAGTGTCAGCGGGTGGGCGCCTGGTTGTGCGAAACCTGTGTGGAGACGCTAACACCACCTCGACAGCCTTTTTGCCCCCGCTGTGGACGTCCTCAAGAGCGTTGGGATCTCTGTGCAGTTTGTCGTACTGCGCCCCTGCGGGTCAATCCCATCCGCTCCGTCTTTTTCTTCGAAGGTCACGTCCGTGACGCAATCCATGCTTTAAAGTATCGCGGCGGCTCCGACATCGCGGAGCAGTTGGGGGATCTCATGGTCACTTCCTGGCGGACCCACGACCTGCAGAGTGATCTGCTTGTACCCGTTCCCCTTTTCTTTGAACGTGAAGCCCGGCGTGGCTATAACCAGGCGGCTCTGCTGGCAGCAGCGTTGGGCGCTCGGCTATCCTTACCGGTCAGACTTGCCTTGATGCGGACGCGCAACACGCAGTCGCAGACGCAGTTGAGTCGCGAGGAACGTCGTCGGAACGTGGAAGCTGCTTTTGCTGTCGATCCGGCGGTAGATCTGGCGGGGAAACGGGTAACGCTCATTGATGACGTGGCGACGACCGGAGCGACGTTGGACGCCTGTGCGGTCGCTTTACTGGGATCGGGGGCTCAGACAGTCAATGCTTTTACGCTGGCGCGGGCACCCTGACGTGTTCAATCTAGTTCCTGGCTGCGGTGAAGAATCCGTGGTCATTGGTAACATGGGCCATAAGCTCGGGAACTCTGGCCTGCGCCAAGGGCTGGTTGAGGTCTCCCGACCACGACAGACGTATACTTTTCTCTGGTGAAAGTTTTTTTCACTAGAGCCAACTTTTAGGAGGTAAAAATGGACGTGCAAATCTATCACCAGGATCTCGAGCTGACGGATCGACTCAAGGAGTATGTGCGGGCCAAGGCTGAGAAGTTCACCCGCTATCTTTCTGATATCCAGAGCATTCGGGTAGATCTCAAGGAGACTCACGTTCGGGACGTTTCGGAGCGGATGGTTGCGCAGTTGACCATCAGCGTTCCTCAGCGCCTCCTGCGGGCGGAGGAGCGAGCGGCTGACATTTTTACGGCGTTCGATGCGGTGATGGATAAGATGGACCGTCAGATTGAACGCTATCGAGGGCGCCAGTTGGACCGTCGGAGTGGAAATGGCGTGTCGGTGAGCGAGATTGCTTTCGAGGAAGAAGAGGAAGAGGTCTCGATCCTGGATGGCGAAATCGTGCGGGTGAAGGAATTTGAGGTGGGGTCCTTGACGCCCGAGGCCGCCGTGGAACAGATGGAGCTGCTTGGTCACTACTTTTTCCTCTTCCTTGACGGGACGGACGGAAGGTTGAGCGTCGTCTATAAGCGACGTGACGGGAACTACGGCTTGATTAAGCCAATCTACTAACGTCTTTCTGAACAGGTGCGTTGTCAGGAGGTGGAGCTCTTACGCTCCACCTCCTTGTGTATTCGGCGGTTCTTTGTCTGACGCGGGAGCCTCGGGTGCCAGGGCGATGTCCAATACCGCGTCCATGTGCTCGACCAGCCGAATCTCTAGCTCCTGACGGATCTTCTTGGAAATCTCCTCCAGATCGGGGGTGTTGCGTCTGGGAACAACGACGGTCTTGGCGCCGACACGGTGAGCAGCCAGCAGCTTCTCCTTCAGCCCGCCAACCGGCAGTATCCGCCCCCGCAAGGTGATCTCCCCCGAGAGGGCGACGTCTCGCCGGACCGGTCGTTCGACGAAGGCGGAAAAGAGCGCGGTGGCGATGGTGACGCCGCCGGACGGACCGTCCTTAGGAATCCCGCCTTCTGGCAGGTGGATGTGGATGTCGACGTTTTCGAAGATCTCCGGATCGATCTCCCATTTTTCGGCTTGTGAGCGTAGATACGTCAACGCCGCCTGCGCCGATTCTTGCATGACGTCTCCTAACTGTCCCGTCAACGTGAGATTGCCCTTTCCGGGCATCAGTGCGACTTCCACCGGCAGCAGTGAACCCCCTTCCGCCGTCCAGGCCATGCCCATGGCGAGGCCGATTTCATCCGCCGGCTCCAGCTGCTCCTGGAGCTGTTTGGGTGGCCCCAGGTGTTTGGGTAGCGCGGCTTCTGTAAATGTACCGATGGCGCGGTGCCCTTCGGTCAATTTTCTTGCCGCCTTGCGACATAGACTGGCGATTTCCCGCTCCAAATCGCGCACGCCCGCTTCATAGGTGTAGTCACGGATCAGCCGTTGTAAGGTAGCCGGGGGAAAGTGCGGCGGGTGTTCCTGGAGCCCGTTGCGGGTAACCTGCCGGGGGACGAGAAAACGGCGGGCGATTTCGAGTTTCTCGGCCTCGGTGTACCCCGGGAATTCGATGATCTCCAGGCGATCTTCCAGGGCTGGCGGCAGGGTGTAGAGGACGTTGGCGGTGGTGATGAAGAAGACCTGAGAAAGATCGTAGGGAATTTCCAGGTAGTGATCGGAAAAGGCATGATTCTGTTCGGGGTCGAGGATCTCCAACAACGCCGCGGTTGGATCTCCCCGAAAATCTTGTCCCAGTTTGTCGATCTCGTCGAGCATAAGTACCGGGTTCACGGTGCCGGCGCGACGCATCGTCTGAATGATTCGTCCGGGGAGCGCGCCGACGTAGGTCCGCCGGTGTCCCCGGATCTCGGCCTCGTCCCGCACCCCCCCCAGGGAGGCCCGCACGAAGGTGCGCCCTAACGCTTGGGCGATAGAGCGTCCTAACGAGGTCTTTCCGGTGCCCGGCGGCCCCACGAAGCAGAGGATGGTGCCCCGCGCCGTGGCGGGGGCCAGGCGACGGACGGCGATGTACTCTAGGATGCGTTCCTTGGCCTTGGGCAGGCCGTAGTGTTGAGAGTCGAGGGTCTCCTGCGCGTGCGCCAGGTCGAGATTGTCCTCCGTGGCCTCCGTCCAGGGCAGCTTTATGATCCAGTCCAGGTAGGTGCGGGTAAGGCCGACGTCGGGGGCGGCCGGGGAGAGCATATTGAGACGGTCGAGCTCTTCTCGGGCGCGCTGCCGGACGGCTGACGGTAACGCCTTCTCCGCGACGGCTTCCTGCAAGCGCATGACGTCCTGAGCCAGGGCGTCGGTCTCACCTAACTCGTGTTGGATGGCCCGGAGCTGTTCACGGAGGAAGTACTGACGCTGTGTGCGATCTACTTCTTTCTGTACCTTGGCCTGGATCTGATCTTCCAATTCCAGGACATCCAACTCCTGCGCCAGGTGGGTGGTCAGCCTCTGCAGGCGACCAAGCGGCTCCGTGATTTCCAGGAGCTCTTGTTGTTGGGGCACGCTTAGATCCAGTAAAGAAGCGACGAAGTTCGCCAGCGTGCCGGGGCGCCTGGCGTTGAGGGCGTAGATGTAGGACTCCTCGGGAAAGGTCGGGTTCAGCGTGACGATCTTTTCGAAGAGGGTTAAGACGGTCCGCATCAACGCCTTGACCCGCGGTCCCTCGGAGCGGGGCTCGCCGATGGTCGTCGCCCAGGCGGTTATATACGGCGCCTCCGCCTCCGGGCGACGCTGGATACGTACTGCGTCGAGTGCTTGCAGCATCAAACTCATGTTGCCATCGGGGAGGTGCATGTGTTGCGTGATGAAAACTTCCGTGCCCACGTCATAAAGCTCGTCGGCTCCGCTGTCTTCCGTAGGACGGCGCGCGACTACGATAAGGGGGGCGTCCATCTCCAACGCTGCTTTGATGGCCGCAAGTCCTTCCTCCTCCTGGATATAGAGCGGTGTAGTGATCCAGGGAAAGACGACCATCTCGGTGATAGGCAGAACGAAGCCCTCAAAGGGCGTCTCTGGATCGCGTTTCCAGGACAGCGCTTCGTCAAAAAGATCCATGGGGAAAAAGGGGATAGTATCCCAGTCCATAGCTATGACCTTTCGGCTCAATAAGGCCAGGGCTCCTCGTCCCAATCGCTGCGGGGGAGATCCTCGGGTCTGTCCTTGCTCCAGGCGGCCCGTATATCGGCGGCGATAAAGATAGAGCCTGTGGCCAAGATGCCCATTCCGGCTTCAAGATGACGGCCGGCCTGCTCCAGGGCTCGCTCAGCGTTGATGGCGATCTCGGCGCCGTCTCCCAGGTCGGCGCACTTGTCGGCCAAAACGTATGGCGTAGCGGCCCGGGGATGATAGGAGCGGGTGACCACCACGTGCTCGACGACCGGCAGTAGTTGGGTTAGCATGCCGTCGATGTCCTTGTCATTGGAAGCGCCGTAGATCAGGATCCAGCGCTTCTCCGGGAACCAGCTCCGCAGCGACTCGATCAGTTTCTCCACCGAGTAAGGGTTGTGCGCGCTGTCGACGATGAGCAGCGGATCCCGGTTGAGCACCTCCATGCGACCGGGCCAGGTGGTTTCTGCCAGCCCCGCATGTACCACGTCGCGGGTGATCCAGGTCTCCCCCTGTTCGCGCAATACGTCCAGCGCCGCGACGGCGGTGGTCGCGTTTTCCTGTTGGAAGTCGCCGAGCAGCGGCACGTAATAGCGTCCGGTCAACGGGGAGAAGCCCGATACAGGCTGGATGGTGACGTGCTGTCCCGCCAGGGTGTGGTCGAGGGACTGCCACGTCCAGTCGCGCCCGACCAGGGTGAAGGGCGCGGCGCGATCTGCGGCGAGCTCTTCCAGGACGGCGACGGCTTCTTCAGCCTGGGGTGAGGAGACGACCGGCACGTTTGGTTTGATGATACCGCCCTTCTCCGCCGCGATCTCCGCCAGCGTATCGCCCAGCAGGTACGTATGGTCCAGGCTGAGCGAGGTGATGATGCTGATGCGGGGCGTGATCACGTTGGTGGCATCGAGGCGTCCGCCCAGACCGACTTCGATCACCGCCAGGTCGACGGCCTCCCAGGCGAAGTAGTGAAAGGCCAGCGCCGTGTTGACCTCGAACATCGTGATGTCAGGGAACTGCTCGATTTCCGGTTGCGTCTCTTCCACCAGGGCGGTCAGCTGCGCGCGCGAGATCGGTCTGCCGTTGATCTGCATGCGTTCACGATAGGTGTGGAGATGGGGGGAGGTATAGAGCCCCACCTTCTTGCCGCCGGCCTGCGCCACGGACGCCAGCAAGGCCGCGACGGAGCCCTTGCCTTTGGTGCCCGCGATGTGAAGCTTAGGATAACGCTTCTGGGGATTCCCCAGCACCTCCAGAAAGTTGATCACCCGGTCCAGCCGGAACTCTTCGGGGGTGTACCGCTCGATGCGACGTTTTTCGTAATCCACCAGACTGTATAGATAACGCAGTGCGTCATGGTATTCCATTTGTTTTTTTTATCCTTTCACCCGTGGCTATCCTTTTGCGAGAGCTATACAGAGCACTCTACTATCGCGTACAGTCACGGTTCATGCAACGTAGGCATTCTACGGGCTTTGGAGGCTTTGGCAAGAGAAAAGCGTGGTGTTACTTCGCTTACTTCGGGCCGAATTGCCCGCTATAAGGCTAGGTCAGACGCAAGCCGGGTTCGATGTCCAACTCCCAACCAGCGCGTTCGCCCTTCTGATAATGGCGAGTCCCGGCTGCAGCGATCATGGCGGCGTTATCGGTACAGAGGATCAGGGGAAGCGTGTAGACGGGCAGGGTCACGCGGGCGCGTACGGCGCGGCGGAGGGCCTGATTGGCGGAAACGCCGCCGGAGAGCAGGATGGCCGTGACGTTATACTCCGCAGCCGCCCGGGCCGCCTTCTCCGCCAGCACCTCGACGACCGAGGCCTGGAACGAGGCGGCCATGTCCGAGACCAGGGATTGAGGGTACGGGACCGAGAACTGACGCAGTTTACGCATCACGGCAGTTTTCAAGCCGCTGAAACTGAAGTCGTAGGTGCCCGGCAGCCAGGCGCGGGGTAGATTGAAGGCCCGGG
>CAZCPK010000100.1:0-10728 GCA_964500755.1 uncultured Anaerolineales bacterium | reverse complement strand
AGTATCAAATCGTAGAAAAATCCGATTTCTGCTAGTTATTTCAGTAGAGTCAATTTTAGATTTTTACATTTCTCAGAATTCTAATGAAAAATCACATTTACACTAAAAATCTATGCGTACTCTGGTTCGTAGAGGTCTCTGCGTGCTCTGTGGTTGGATGGACCTTTTTCAGTAGAACCAAACCTAACCAACCGGGAACATGAACTATCCCTAGGTTGTGTCTGGAAAATAAACCCCTATCACGGGGAGTGACTTTTGACGGCAGACTTACTTCGAGGGAGCGTGTGGATGTCAGACGTTGATCTCTCTTGTGATCTCTTGAACTTACAATTGCGGAATCCGGTGGTGCTTGCATCCGGCGTGTTGGGAACCAGCGCGACGTTACTGGAGCGGGCGGCCCGCGCCGGCGCCGGTGCGGTCACGGCGAAGAGTTGCGGTCCCGTACCCCGGGCGGGGCATCCCAACCCCGTGGCGGTGGACTGGGGACACGGCGTGCTCAACGCCATCGGCCTGAGCAATCCCGGCGCTGCCGAGGAAGCGGTGCTTCTCCGGGAGGCGCGGGAGCGCCTGGCGCCGTTGGGCGTTCCGCTGATCGCCAGTATCTTTGCGGGAACGGTCTCGGCCTTCGCCGACGTCGCGCGGACTGTGGCGCAGGCCCGCCCGGATCTGCTGGAGGTTAACATCTCGTGCCCCAACGTAGGCGACGAATTTGGGACCCCCTTTGCGGGCAGCATCGAAAGTGCGGCGGCAGTCACCGCGGCGGTCAAGGAGGCGACGCCGAACGTCCCTATCGCGGTCAAACTGGCGCCCAACGTGCCGGATATCGGACGTATTGCCGCCGCCGTCGTCGCGGCCGGCGCCGACGCCATCACGGCGATCAACACCATGCCGGGCATGGTGATCGACGCCGAGGCCGGACGACCGGTGCTCTCCAATCGCATCGGGGGCGTCTCAGGCCCGGCGCTCAAGCCCATCGCGTTGCGCTGTGTCGCGTCCATCGCCCAGGCCGTCGACGTGCCCATCATTGGGACCGGCGGCGTGACCACGGGCCGGGACGCGGCGGAGATGTTGATGGCGGGCGCGACGGCGGTCGGTGTGGGCTCTGCGGTCTGGTATCGGGGCGTGGGCGCCCTAGGGGACATCGTGGCGGAGTTGGAGGAGTTTATGGCCGTCCAGGGGTACGCCGAGCTGGCAGCCCTGCGCGGTCTGGCGCTCTGAGCACTTGACGTCGGTAAGTCAGCGGTTATGATGGTGAGGAGTTATCATGCATTGTGCAGTTTCCGTTTCTGAAGTTCGCGTCGAGAACGAGCGTACCAAGACCTTCCTCTTTGATGGGACGCTGCCCGCACAACCGGGGCAATTTGTGATGACCTGGCTCCCCGACGTCGGGGAGAAGCCGTTCAGTATCGCGGGCGATAAGCCACTGACCTTGACCGTGGTCGCCGTGGGCCCGTTCAGCCGGGCATTGCACCGCTTGAACGTGGGCGATCGTCTCTGGGTGCGCGGCCCCCTGGGGCAGGGTTTCCGTATCGTCGGGGAGCGCCTGCTGCTGGCCGGAGGAGGCTATGGGGTGGCGCCGTTGCTCTTCCTGTCCCGAAAGGCGCTGTCGCGAGGCGGTGAGGTCGCGGTCTGCGTTGGCGCCCGGACGGCAAAGGACGTCCTGTTGGTCGACGATTTCGAGCGGGCTGGCGCGACGGTGCGTGTCACCACGGAGGACGGTTCGCTGGGCGAGCGGGGTCTGGTGACCCATGCCGTGGAGCGGGCTATAGCGGAGGAGCGTCCCGACGTACTCTATGCTTGCGGTCCGGTCCTGATGTTGGAGGCGCTCGATCGGCTCTGTGCGACGCACGCACTGCCCCGGCAGCTCTCCTGGGAGGCCTTAATGCGCTGCGGCATGGGGCTCTGCGGCAGCTGTGAGCTGAAGGTGCCCGGATCTCCCCCGGGATGGCTGGCCTGTCAAGACGGGCCGGTTTCGTTTTCGCAATAACCGATTCGCGGTCACAGCAAGCATTCCTGGGTTTCCTGCGTTTATCAGCGGGCCGGTCCTCACGACCGCGCCCGTCTCTGCTATAATATGGGGATAAGGGGGAAGGCGGTGCTCCCTTTCGCTCACGTTAAAGAAGTTTGGGTGGGGTAAACCACGCCAACATCATGAGTATAGCGGGGCGGCGGTCCTGGGACCGGTCAGATCAGCGTTGCTGGCTGATTCTGGCTCTACTGAAAATAGCCTTTTCAGTGGAGCCGACTTTTACCCGCTTAGGGTAATAAGCCTGCCCAAGTTCATTCACCCGTCCCGCGATGCTTGTAGTAAGTCACGGGGTCCTTGGACGTTGTCTCGCGGCAATGCTCAAGGGTTTCGTGGTCGGTTGCGAGCCCGGACTACGGGTCCTAGGTGCGTTGTCAGAGGAATGCTCTCTATCTTCTGCAACGTTCTTAACCAGAACATTTTTAACTTGTAACTTGGCAAAATCCAACCAATTTTCAGAGGAGGCGAAAAAGATGCGTACCAGTGAATTATTCAACCGTTTTGAAGCGCTGACCTTCGACGATGTCTTGATTGTTCCGGGCTATGCCCAAATCCTCCCGGACGAGACGGACGTCAGCGCGCAACTGACGCCCGAAATCCAACTGCACATCCCCATTCTCTCCGCAGCCATGGATACGGTGACTGAAGCGCAGATGGCGATCGCGTTGGCTCGTGAGGGGGGCGTGGGTATTATCCACCGCAACCTCTCGCCGGAGCGGCAGGCGGCAGAGGTCTCTAAGGTGAAGCGTTCCCAGTCGGGGATGATCGTGGAACCCATCACCCTCTCGCCAGAAGCGACGCTGCGAGACGCCGAGGACATCATGTCAACCTATCACATCAGCGGCATCCCCATTGTGGAGGAGGAGGGGCGGCTGGTTGGCATCATCACCAACCGCGATTTCCGCTTCGTCGACCCGGCGGACTACGATCAGTCGGTGCGCGAGTTTATGACCCCGCAGCCCCTGGTGACGGGGAAGTTGGGCACGACCATGGAGGAGGCCAAGCATCTCTTGCACAGGCACCGCATCGAGAAGCTCCCTCTGGTCGATGAGCATGACGTCCTCAAAGGCCTGATCACCGTCAAAGATCTGCAGAAGGCCCGTGACTTTCCCAACGCGACCAAGGACCAACGGGGACGTCTGGTCGTGGGCGCAGCGGTGGGCGTCGGCGCGGATCTGGAGACGCGCACGCAGTTGATGGTCGACGAGGGGCTGGACGTGGTGGTTATTGATACGGCGCACGGTCACTCCGCCGGGGTGATCAAGGCCGTGCAGCGACTGAAGCACCACTGGCCCGCTTTGCCCGTCATTGCCGGGAACGTCGTCACCGCTGCAGGAACCGAGGCGCTGATCGAGGCCGGCGTCGACGTGGTCAAGGTCGGCGTGGGCGCGGGGTCAATCTGTACGACGCGCATCGTCGCCGGCGCCGGAATGCCCCAGCTGACGGCGATCCACGAATGCGCCCAGACGGCTCGTCCTCACGGTATCCCCGTGATCGCCGACGGCGGCATTAAGTACAGCGGTGATATGGTCAAGGCCATCGCTGTCGGCGCCGAGGTGGTGATGTTGGGCAGCATGTTGGCCGGGTTGGACGCCTCACCGGGGGAAGTGGTGCTCTATGAGGGACGCCGCTTCAAGGAATATCGGGGCATGGGCAGCATGGGCGCCATGCAGGGCTATGGGCGCGACCGTTACGGTACCGGGCAGGGCGGGAGCGGCAAGCTCGTACCGGAGGGCGTCGAGGGGCGGGTGCCCTATAAGGGGCCGGTACACGACTATCTCTTCCAGCTGATGGGCGGGTTGCGGGCCGGTCTCGGCTATGCGGGCGCGGCCAACCTCGAGCAGCTGCGCACGGAAGCGCGCCTGGTGCGGATCACCAACGCCGGGCTGATCGAAAGTCATCCTCATGACGTCATTATCACCAAAGAGGCGCCCAACTATCAGCTCAACCGGAGCTACTAGACGTGGGTTTGTGAGAGAGTCGGCATGAAGCGAGAGGCGTTTGCGCGGCTCGTGCGCGAGGCCTGGGAAACGCTGCCCGACGACATTCTGAAGCAGGTGGAGAACGTGGACGTGGTGGTTGAGCCCTGGGCCGATCCGGCGACCTTGCGTCGCGTTGGCGTGCGCCATCGAAGTCAACTTCTCGGTCATTATCACGGCGTGCCGCGCACCGGACGGACCCGGGGCTATACTCTCAGGTTACCGGATAAGATCAGTATCTATCAGCGCCCGATTGAGCGCCGCTGTACCACGCCCGCCGAGGCCCAGGCGCTGGTGCGACACGTGTTGTTGCACGAGCTGGCGCACCACTTCGGCATCAGCGACGCACGTCTGAAAGAACTGGGCGTCTACTAACCCGTTTAGGTCCATAAGACAACGCCGCCTCGGAAAAGAGGCGGCGTTGTTGGTATGTGAACGAATATCGTCGCTACTCGTTCTCGCGCTCAAGGTCCAGGATCTGGCGGATAGCCGGGACGTAGTAGTTTTCGGTGTACTCTTTCACCATGCGGCGCGTCGAGTACATGGGGCCGACGGTCGCGATGGATGCCTTCATCATATCCACCCAGCCGCGCGGCACCCCGTCGCGGTCCTGCTGGTAGTAGAGGGGCACCACGTCCTCTTCCAGGGCGCGATAGAGGGCGTTCGCCTCGGCCTCATCCTGCTCCCAGTCGTTGGCGAACTCCTCGTCTTCGGCCTGGATCGTCCAGCCGTTGCGTCCATTATAGGCCTCGGCCCACCATCCATCCAGAATACTGAGGTTCAGCACACCGTTGAACCCGGCCTTCATACCGCTGGTACCGCTGGCCTCCATGGGTTTTCGGGGCGTGTTCAGCCAAACGTCGACGCCCTGCACGAGATAGCGGGCGATGTGCATGTCGTAGTCCTCGACGAAGGCGATCCGTCCGCCCATCTCCGGGTTGCGGCTCCAGTTGTAGATCTCCTGGAGCAGCCGCTTGCCGGGATCGTCGGCGGGATGTGCTTTCCCAG
Source organism: uncultured Anaerolineales bacterium (assembly GCA_964500755.1). GTDB lineage: Bacteria > Chloroflexota > Anaerolineae > B4-G1 > SLSP01 > G713. Next base: position 5,715 of record CAZCPK010000100.1, on the reverse strand, counting down.
AGAAGATAAACTGGACCGGACGGTAGCGATGGTGGATCAGTTTCTTGAGCCGTTCGATGTCGCGGAAGATAAGATAGGCGCGCTTGTAGGTCGCAAAGCGGCGGGCAAAACCGATAACCAGCGCGTCGGGATCCAGGAAGATACCCGAGGCCAGCAGTTTGTCGGGCGCCGTCGTCTGGGCGATCCGCGCGTCGCGGGCACGTTCGCGCATAATGGTGAAGAGTTTCTGCTTGAGGTGTAGATGCGCCTGCCAGAGCACCTTATCCGGCACCTCCTCGATGCGCGTCCAGAGCGTCGGGTCGGACTGACGTTCCATCCAGTTGGGGCTCACGTACTGTCGGTAGACGTGGTGCATGGCGGACCCCGCCCACGAAGGTAGGTGGACGCCGTTGGTCACGTCACCGATGGGCACGTCCTCGACCTCTTTTTCCGGCCAGAGGTCGTGCCACATGCGGCGGGAGACCTTGCCGTGGAGCTCGCTCACCCCGTTGGTGTGACCGGCCAGGCGCAGGGCCAGGGCAGTCATGTTGAACGAGGCTCCCTGCGGGTCCCCGTAGCTGCCCAGACGCATAAACTCGTCCCGGCTGACGCCCAGCTCCTTCCATAAATTCTGGAAGTACTTCTCCATCATATTGAAGGGGAACTTGTCGTGTCCGGCGGACACCGGGGTATGGGTGGTGAAGATCGTGCTGGCGCGGACGCGCTCGACGGCCTCGTCGTAGGACATTCCCTGTTCCACGTACTCCCGTAAGCGTTCCAGAACCATGAAGGCGGAGTGACCTTCGTTGAGGTGCCAAACGCAGGGCTCGATGCCCAGGGCCCGGATGATGTGGACGCCGCCCACACCTAACAGGATCTCCTGTTGCAGGCGCATCTCCTGATCGCCGCCGTAGAGCCGCGCGGTCAGCTCCCGGTCCCAGGGAGCATTCTCCTCGACGTTGGCGTCCATCAGGTAGAGTTGGACTCGACCGACCTTGACGGCCCACACCTGGAGATGCAGTTGGCGGTCGCCGACCTCTACCACGAGGTTGCTGCAGGTCTCTTCCGTGCAGAGCTTGGGGAGTAACGCGACCTCCTCCGCTTGCAACGAGGGATAGATCGCTTCTTGCCAACCGTTGGGGTCCAGCCGCTGCCGGAAATATCCCTGCTCGTAGAGAAAGCCTACGCCGATAAAAGGCAGGCCCAGATCGCTGGCCTCCTTACTGTGATCACCGGAGAGGACGCCCAGACCGCCGGAGTAGATGGGGAGCGAGGTGTGGACGCCGAACTCCGCTGAGAAGTAGACAATGGGTTGGTTCTTGATCTCGGGATACGTTTGGCCGAACCAGAGGTGACCGTTCTTAAGGTCCCGATCCAACTCCATGATCACGCTATCGTATTGGCGGCGGAATGCCGGATCCTTAGCCAGACGTTCCAGGCGCTCCTGGGGGACATCACGCAAGATCTTGACGGCGTTGTGTCGCGTGGTGATCCAAAGCGTGTGATCCACCTGCTTGAAAAGGTCGCGGGCGGATCGGTGCCACGTCCACCAGTAGTTATAGGCCAACTCCTCCAATCGCGAGATGCGTTGGGGTAGCTTTCTATCTATTACGTTATCTTGAAGATTAACTTTCATAACAACTCCTTCTCTATCCGTTAGGCTAGGGCTTGATAACCAAAATAAGACCAAATACCAACGTGGCCAAAAAGGCATATTCAAATAACATCCGGCGGTTTAACTTATCCAACAGGTGCTGGTAACTTATGCCTGCGCCCACGTAGAGTTCCAGGATCAACACCGTCGCCGCTGCCCAAGGCGAAATGGGCCAATAACTGATGATCCAGGTCAGTTCCCCCGCGATGAGTGCGACGATACTGCTGAAAAGGAAAATCTTGCCGACACGTGCTCCGCTGGCGCTCAGTAAATCCAGGCTCAGCAGGCCACTCAGGAGTAGAGCGGCGGGACCGGTGATCAACGAGCGCTCCTGAGCGCTCAGGACGAAGCCGAAGAGGGCGAAGCCCAGCAAGTAGTCGATAATATTCAGTAGCGCGCGCAGTGTAGCGTAACTGCGATGCTCTAGAGAGTATACCTGATGTGTCAAGTGAACCAACAGACCGATGACGAGCCCCGTCAATAATAGACTGCCCAGCCAGATGGGCCACGCTACCGCTCTCAAGAGCAGAAGGGAGGTAAAAAGGGCGCCCAATGTGGGGGTGATAAGCGAAAAGAGAAGCGGGCGCTCTGGGGCTTCCACATCGGTATGTGTCTGCATCAACGCGTACGTACCGGTGGCCACCAATCCCATCATCAACAGTGAAAGCAACCAGTTACTGCCGATGGTAAAGCCTAAGGGCGATCCTAGAACTCGTCGAACACTCCATGAAAAAGTGGGAAGATCGACAAACCTGGATAGCGCAGCAGCCGTTAGTGAGACCGCTAAGAGGATGCTGATCCGATCCCGTTCCTGCGGTCGCGCTCTCTCCCAGTTTTGATTACTCATGACGTCATTTTAGCGGGAGGTGGGTGTTTGTCAACTTCAGCGGCTCTGGCAGACGAGCGGTTCTAAGGCTTTCTAAGGTTGCCCAGCGCCTCCTGGCAACGCTTACCCAGGTCATCAACCCGGCTTCGTTTGCCCGTAATTTCAGTAATTGACTTCTGTCCACAAAATCCATATAATGAGGCTATTGGGGGTCAGAAAGGCAGCGTCCTGTTCTTACATTGCCACACTTCTGACTCCTGTTCCTAACTTTACTCTATTTTCCTAGAAGGAGGATCATATGAATCGCACGCGAGTTTTGGCTCTGTTTTTGTTGGTAGCCCTGGTGGTGGCCGGCGCTGGCTGTCAGTCCAAGCCCGCCAACGAATGGGAGGAGATCGAGCAAGAAGGCAAGATGATCGTCGGTACCTCGGCCGACTATCCTCCCTTCGAGTACATCAACGAGCAAGATGAATTCGCCGGTTTCGACGTTGAGCTGATGAATGAGATCGGTGAGCGTCTGGGTGTGGAGATCGAGTGGCAGGACATCGCCTTCGACGGGCTCATCGGCTCCTTGCAGACCGGCAAGATCGACGCCGCCATCGCCGCCATGAGCGCCACCGCCGAGCGTGACGAGCAGATAGACTTCACTCAGAACTACTACATCGGCAAAGACGCCGTCCTGGTCGCCGAAGATTCGGGTATTGATGTCGGCGCCAAGGAAGACCTGGCCGGCTACAAGATCGGCGTGCAGACCGGCACGATTCAGGACGACTGGATCACCGAGAACCTCACCGAAGAGGACATCTCCCGCTACGAGCGCGCCGAACAAGCCGTGCTGGACCTCAAGAGTGGTCGCATCGACGTGGTCGCTATGGACTTCTTCGCCGCGATGTCCTTCGTAGATGAAGGCGGCGTGGAGCTCGCCCTGGAGACCAACTTCGCCGAAGAGCATATGGCCATCGCTATTCCCGAGGGCGCCGAAACGCTCCAGGAGCGTCTCAATGAGGTGATCGACGAGCTCCGGGAGGAGGGCTTTATTGACGAGCTGGTCATGGAATACCTGGTCGGGGAGTAACCCATGCAAAACGTGCTTCGGGCGCTCCCTTATCTGACGCGGGGGGCGTTCTACACGTTGGGTATCACGGTGATCGCCCTGGCTGTTGGCCTGGCGATTGGGATGATCGTGGCGTTGATGCGCGTCTATGGCGGCAAACCGCTGCAGTGGTTTGCCGCCGCGTACGTCGTCGTGCTGCGCGGCTTTCCCTCGCTCGTGGTGCTCTTCATCATCTACTTCATGTTGGCGCGTTTTATTGATCTTCCCCCTTTCCTGGCGGGCTGCGCCGCGCTGGGGGTCTGTAGCAGCGCTTATCAGGCCGAGATCTTTCGGGGCGCCATTCAAGGCGTCTCTGCGGGCCAGATGCGGGCCGCACGCGCTCTGGGGATGACCCAGGTGCAGGCCATCGTCACGGTGATCATGCCCCAGGCGCTCCGTAACGCCATCCCCGGCTGGTCCAACGAGGCCGCCGTGGTGGTCAAGGATTCCTCGCTAGTGTATGCGGTAGGCTTGGCCGAGCTCCTGCGGCGGGCGCAGCAGGTCGCGGCCCGGCTCTACGCGCCCCTGCTCGTCTTCACCGTGACGGCGATGATTTATTTCCTGCTGACCTTTGGCACCAACCGTCTCTTGGGCTGGTTAGAGCGGGTTACGCGCATCCCGGAGATGGCGGAAGCACGTTAGTAGTTTCGCAACCTAAAGCGGCGGGACACGCTTCTCTCGCGCCCCGCCGCTTTGTTTTTACTCGATACGGATGCTTTTAGCCCTCGCTACTCTCCTCTGCGAGTTTCTTCTCGTAGAAGCAGAACATTACACTCCCGTACTCGCGCTGATCGAAGAGCGCAAAGTGCTCCAGCGCGAGCTCCTCGTATTCCCTGGGATGGATCTGTACCGTCAACCAACCGTTCCCCGTGAGCCAGCCGGGCGTAAGGTCCAGGAGCCGCAAGGTGTGTTTCCAGAGCCCTCTGTATTGCGGCGGGGCGACATAAACGTAGTGAAACGCCTCGGGGGTACCCCGCAGGTAGGCGAAGACGTCGGCCTTGATGATCGCAGCGCTTTCCTCCAGAGCGGTTCGCTGCAGATTGGCGCGGATGGTGCGCAGGGCGATATTGACCTTCTCCACGAAGACGGCGCGCGTCGCGCCGCGACTGAGCGCCTCGATGCCCACCTGTCCGGTGCCGGCGAAGAGATCCAGGAAGTGCGCTCCGACCACGCCGCGCCCCAGGATGTCGAAGTAGGCGGTCTTGGCCCGTGAGGTGACCGGGCGCGTGCTCGGCCCGGGTACGGATTGCAGGATGCGTCCTTTGGCTTTCCCGGCGACGACGCGCATAAGCAGATCCTTTCTTGACTATAGGTCGATATCAGAGTGGATTCTAGGCCACTTCCGACTCTTGCTCCGCGGACAGTGGCAGCGGCGCGATCTCAGGCTCAACGAGCTCCGTCTCGTCCTTCGGCTGTTCGGTGACGGCTGCCTCGTCGCGCTCCGGCTTGCGCTCCGGCTTGCGCTCCGGCTTGCGCTCCGGCTCCTCATCATCGGCGTCTTCCTCCGGTTCTGTGGATGTGGACGGCTCGGTCGGTGCGGTGAGGGTCGATAGCCGTCGGCTGATGTGCCCAAGGCGCGGCAGTACACCCACGATCAGTCCCCAAAGAATCCCCCAGAGGCCCAGGGCCGCCAGACCCAGCAACTGCGCGTTGATCTGGCCTGAGCCGCCGGCGATCACTCCGGCAACGCCTCGTCCCGCGTCGACGCCGATCCCGTTCCAGCCCGCGCCCCAGCGCCCGTCTGCCAGAAGTCCCGCGCTGAGCAGCCCCCAGGCGCCGCCTGACAGGCCCAGGGCGACGACGGCGGCGTTATCGGTCAGTCCCAGCATGACGTCGCCCAGGTAGAGCAGCAGCGGAAAGGCCAGGCCGGCGATCAGCCCGACGACCAACGCAGCCCACGGCGGCAGGAAGGTCGCCCCGGCTAGTGCGGCGCCCCAACCGACCGCCACGCCGCGCGCCGCGATCAACGGTTCGATCTCCCCGGTCACGAGCCAGGCGTAGAGCTGCGAGGTCAACACCGCGCCGGTCATGCCCAGGAAGGCGCTGATGGCCGCGCGGTTCCAGTCCAACGTTGCGCCGAGGGTGTGGAACGGTTCAGAGAGCGTCCAACCGACCCAGCCCACGCTGAGCAACAGCGCACCGAGGTTCGCCAGCAGTGGGAAG
>CAZCPK010000099.1:0-10798 GCA_964500755.1 uncultured Anaerolineales bacterium | reverse complement strand
GGTAGGCGTTGGCGTCGGGCTTTTGCTGGGTGTCGGTTCCGGCGTCTCCTCTTTGGGGGTGGGGACGGGCTCTTCTGTGGGCGCGGGCGACGGCGTCGGCTCCGGCGTCGGCGTCTCCGGGGGAGATTCGGTCGGTTCCTCCGTGGGTTCCTCCGTCGGGGTGGGTGTGGGGACGGCGGTCTCCGTCGCGGTCGGTGTAGGCGAAGGTTCCTCCGTGGGCGGTACCGTAGGTGTGGCGGTGGGCGTCGGTGTCGCGGTGGGCGTCGCGGTTGGCGGGATGATCCACGTGTCTGTCGTATGACATCGGGAGCATTGCCCTCGCGTGTGATTTGCAGGACGCGGATGGCAAGCCTTGCAGTCGTTGTAGCGCGTGTGATCGAAGTCTATCTCGTCCCAGCTCGCCGTGCTATGGCAGTTGCCACACTGTCCGGGCCAGTGACCGCCCGGTGCGGTGTGACATCCGGTGCAGTTCGGGTCGTTGTTGTGCGTGTAGTTAACCTCCTGCCAGTTGCCGGTATGGTGACAATCGGAGCATTGTCCGGGCCAATGTCCCTCCGGTGCAGTGTGACACGATTGACAGTCCACCAGCGTGCTGTGGTCAATCTCGATATTGCTCCAGTCGCAGGTGCAGTGACAGGTGGAGCACTGGCCTTCCCAGTGCTCTGCGGGCGCGGCGTGACACGTCTGGCAGTCGACGAAACCATCGTGGTTGACGTTTATCTCCTTCCAGTTACGGGTATTGTGGCAGGCAGTGCACGTCTGGGCATAGTGATTGGGAGGCAGCTCAGCTCCGTGACACTGCGCGCAATCTGTCAGCCCGGCGTGATTGAAATCTATCCTTCGCCAATCGCCGGTGTTGTGACAGTTGGAGCACTGTCCGGGGTAGTGGTTTGCCTTGCTGTGACAGCTGCTGCAGTCGGTCAATCCGCCGTGGTTGAAGCGCACATTGTTCCAGTTGTCGGTTCCGTGACAGTTGGAACATTGCCCCCCGTAGTGGTTTGCCTTACTGTGACAACTGCTACAGTTGGTCAACCCGGCGTGGCTGAAATTCACGTTCTGCCAGTCGTCCGTGGTGTGACAGTTGCTGCAGGCGCCCTCGAAGTGCGGATCGGGCTTGTCCTTGAGGTGGCAGGTGACGCAGGGTACGTCGGGCGGCGCGTCGGCGTGATCGAAGGCGATCTCCGTCCACCTTCCGGTGCCGTGACAGAGCGAGCACTGTCCGGGGTAGTGTGGTTCCTCGGGAGCGCTGTGGCACGCCTGGCAGTCGGTGAAGCCGACGTGATTGAACCATGCCCGGTCCCAGGCGGTGGTGGTGTGACAATGAGAACATTGTCCCGCGTAGTGGTTGATGGGGCGCTCCTCTTCGTGACAGTGGGCGCAATCGCGGAAGCCGGTGTGGTCGAAGTCGACCGTCTGCCAATCCGCTGTGCTGACGTGACACCGTCCACAGGAGTCCAGCACCAGGCGGTCTCTGAGCGGCAGCTTGGTCCACACCTTCCCGGCAGCGGCGAGCTGCCCTCGGGTGCTGTCCTCGTCTGCCTGGACGTAGTGTTGCGCGGGCGCGTCGTCCGTGTGACAGGAGCTGCATTCCATGACGCCGACGTGTTGGAACGCCCTGGGCGTCCAGGTGTTGGCGTCGTGACAGTCGTCGCAAGTGCCAGCAAAGTGATCGGGATAGATGGGACTGTAGGGGGATGTATGACAGCTCTCGCACTCTTTGGGGATGTCCGCGTAGCGCCCCTCGACGTGGCAGTCCAGGCAGTCAATCTCGGCGTGTTTGCCCTCCAGCGGATAGAAGTCGTCGTGATCGATCTCCAGATTGAGGAACGGAACCGGCGCTGCTTCCGAGAGCGTGTTGGGCGGTAGTGAGGCGGCGTCTCCTTGCGCCGGCTCGTCGGCGGACAGCGCTGTGAGGCGATCTCGCAATACGAGAACAACGGTTTCCCCGGATCCTTCCAGCGCCTGCACGACGACCTCCGTCTGCATCAGCAGGATCTGGAGCTGGCGGTAGAGGGTGGCCTGCACCGCCTCCGGCGCCCGATCGATGCGCAGCAATGCCTCATCCAGCGCGTCCAGGTAAGCCCAGACCGCAGCTTCAATACGCCGGGGATTGTGGGCCGCCGCCAGGTCGGTCAAGCGACGATCCAGCAGCAGCACGGTGAATTCTGCCTTGCGCGCGCGACTCAGCAGACTCTGGAGCCGGACGGTCTCAGCCAGATCCTGCAGCGGATAGCCGAAACTGCCCGGACGGCAGAGCGCGTAGCTCTGGGCGAGCATCGCCATGCTGCCGGAAACCAGGAAGAGCAGTACGAGCACTGTCAGGCATATCGTCAGTAGTTTTTTCATAGTCACCGTCCTCGACTGCGGTTAGAAAGCGCAGCCAATGTCTTGTCTTTTCCTCTGGCGATCTTTTCGCCAGGGCCGTCCTCTATCTGGTTGAAGCCGACGGGTCCGGGGTTGGTGCCAGCGACGTGCCGCAGCCGTGACAGAAGCGTGCCTTTGGTTTCAGGGCGACCCCGCAGTGGGTGCAGTATCCTGGGAGCACGGTTTGCTTATCTGGAACGTGCGTTGCTTGGGCCGTACTCCGTTCGTAGCGGTAGAGCCCAATGACGATAATCAGCGCCAGGAAGCCGAGAAGGGGGAGGGTGGCCTTTGACGTGGATGACGTGTCGGCGGTGGGTAGCGAAGCGGCTTGCGCCGCCGTTTCGTCCGACCGGCTCGTACCCATCCCCATCTGCATCGCCATCAGATCCTCCTGGGTGAGCGAGGGTCGAGGGTTCGTCTTGATGTAACGAATGGTCAGGGTGGTCCGTTCCTCCTGGTGCAGGGCACCCAGGTTGAAGCGATAGTGCGTGAAGCCCAGGGCATCCTCTGCCCGAATCGCAGTCGGCTCGCGGTCGATCTCAAAATCCGTCGCCTGGCGCGGCTGTTGTACTTCAATCTGGACGTCATCTATGGGGTAAAATGGCTGCAGGGTGAAGTCGAACGTCTTTTCGACGGCGCCCTCCAGCGAGTCGTAGTAATATTCGTAGAAGAAGTGGGTGTTCTCGACGTGATAGCTGACCAGTATCCATCCTTCGTGCTCTGGATCGGGCCGGGTCTCGTAGCGGTGCGCTTCTGTCGTGCCGTCAAGCATATCCAGCGACGCCATCTGATTGATCTGGGCGCCCTGCGGCACGCGGAACGTTACCTCACGCGGAAGATCTTCCGCGGTGAGCGCCAGTTTTCCCTGGACGATGACCAGCACCCGGGGATCGTCAAACTCCGGCATCACCTGGACGTGCAAGCGTTGGATGGTCAGCATATCGTCCCTCTCGGCGCTCCAGGTGTTGGTCGGCGAGAGGATGAATAGGTAGACGCCGAGCCCGGTGAAAATCAGCCCTAGCAACAGCAACCTGCGTTTTTCCTCAATCATGGGTCTTCTCCAGCTCTTCGAGCTCTCCGGTGGGATGGCAGTCGGCACAGATCGCCAGCTCGGTAGTCGGCGTGGTGGGATGCTGCGCCTTGATCAGGGACTCGGTGTGAGTTTCGTGGCAGCCGTAGCAAGTATAGCGGGTGTACGTCTCCCCATGACAGGCATCGCACGCCGAGGCCGTCTCCGCTCCATGATCCAGGGGGAAGACGTGTTCCCGCAGCTGGGCATCACCCCAGCCTTCCGCCGTGTGACAACGGTGACACGCCTGCCCAAAGGCGCCAGCGTGAACCGCAGGTTCCTCGTGACAGGCGACGCAGCTGCGGGCGATCTTGACGTCGTGTGGGTCGGCGTGACAGACGATGCAGTCGTGCTCAGCGTGCGCGCCCTCCAGCGGGAAGATCGTATCGTGTTGGAAGTCTTGCATGCGACCGGTGCCGTCGTGACAGTCGAGGCAGTGCTCGCCGAACTGGCCCCGGTGCGTGCTCGTGAAATCGGCGTCGCGCTCCGCGTGACAGCCCGCACAGGGGACGGCTGCCGCTGCGAACTCCCCCTGCGGATGGCAGCGCTGGCACGTCATCGCGGCGCCGTCGGTATCTTTCTGATGATGTTCGAGGCTAAAGCCCGTGAGCGTTTTGTGGTCAACGTTCTCAAATGCCACGTCGGTGATGACTGCGTCTCGCCCCTGATGTTCGGTGTGACAGTTCTGACATTGATTGGTGCCCGGAAGTTTGCCGTGCAGGCCGTCCGCCTCGGCGCGTTCCTGCGCGACGTCCTTATGACACGCTTGACAGCGGTTGGCGCTCAGACAATGGACGGGCACGTGGCACAGCAGGCACTCTTTCTCGAAGTCGGCGTGCCCGCAGACGTTGGCGCCGGGATCGTAGCTCTTCTTGAAGCCGTAGGCCATGCCGCCCAGGCTCAGCACGGCGAGCCCCAGCATAAAGATTCTTCGGAATCGCGAGGGTAGGGCGCCCTTGTATAGTTTCTGTACTCGCTTCAGGATGCGCATAAATGACTCCACGCCTCCAGCATGACGATCACGGCGCTGACGATAAAACCGAAAAGACCGACCAGGTCCTCGCTCTGATTGGCGCCCAGTCCCCAGCAGGTTCCGGCGGAGCTGCAACCCAGCAGGAGCAGGACGCAGGCCAGCGGCACCCAGCCGTTGACGAAAAGCGGCGCGCTGCCGGGGAAGAGCTTCATCCAGTCGATCCAGTGTTCGTCGGCGATGATCAGGGCGGGGACGAGCAGGAGCACTAGGCCCCCATTGAGCACAAATGCCCGGCGTCCGCGGGGGGAGCGGAAGTAGATGCCGAGGTCGGCGTCCTCCCGGTCCCACCAAGGGAGAAGCATAACGCCTGCCGCGATAAGTGCCAGGAGGATCAAGGCGGCGAGGGTGTCCAGGTGTAGCAGCAATTCCTGCAGCGCGCCAAAGTACCAGGCGGCCTTCGCCGGGTTGGGCGGGCGCTGTGGGTTGGCGACGAAGCCCAGGGGCGCCGGGACGAACATCGACCAGAGCAGGACGACGGTTACGGCGGTGACACCCACGGCGACCTCGCGCTGCACCAGGTGCGGCACCGTCGTCACTTTCTTGACCGACTCCCCCTCTGCACGCTCAGGTTGCGAGATGCCGCCGTCTTTGCGGATCCGCCAGACGTGGTAGGCCAGCAGAATCAATAGGAACGCCGGCAACACCGCGACGTGGAGCGCGTAGAAGTTGCTCAGCGCACCTTGCCCGACCTCCCGACCCTGCAGCAGGGTCTCGCTGAGTGCGTCGCCCAACAGCGGGACGTAGCGTATGATGCTGGTGCTCACGGTGACGGCCCAGTAAGAGAGCTGGTCCCAGGGTAACAGATAGCCGGTGAAGTTGAAGGCCAGCACCAGTAAGAGGAGCCCCAGGCCGATGACCCAGTTCTGCCCCCGTCCTTGTTTGTATCCGCCGGTCAGGAAGACGCGCAGCAGGTGCAGGAAGACGCTGACCACCAGGAGATTGGCCGACCAGTGGTGGAGCGCCCGGCAGAGCGAGCCGAAGCGCACCATCGTCTCCAGCGCCTGGATACTTGCATGGGCCCGTTCCACGGTTGGTTCGTAGCGGAACATGAGCAAGATACCCGTGCCGCTGAGGATCAGACAGAGCACGGCGGAGATGCCGCCCAAGCCCCACGTGTACGTAAAGCGCAGCGCTGCGGCTGGGATCCGGGTCGGGTGAACGTGGAGGATCAGGCTGTTGAGCACCCGACGCATCCGAGCGCGCGGGTCGGCTTCGGCCCGCGGATCGGCGGTCAGGTGCTGCTCTAGCTTATGAAACCAATTCGTCAGCATACCATCCTCGGAAGGTATCTTCGGAGGGCGAGGCGGGGGAACTCACACTCACCCTCCGAAGGGTATTGGACTAAGGATTAACAATCAACGGGATGTAGATGAAGTGGAACTCCTCGGCGACCCAGATGGTTATGGTCTGAGGCTGCGACCAATTCCCCTCATTGTCCTGAACGGCGAAGTTGAAATTATGCTTGCCCGGGATCCAGCCGTTAGGCGGCGCCTTACACGTTCGACCCTCGTATTGGTGGCCCAGGCTGTCGCTCCACCAGCGCGCGTTGTCGATCCCATCCTCAGAAGGATGCTCGTTACCAATCCGGTCGAGATCGCGGCCCGTGCCCACCAGGATCACCTCCTTGCCCTCGGGCCAGGTGCTCAATTCGACTCGATCGTCGCTTACGTAGAGGATGGAGGCGATGGGGGCCAGATCTGAGGTGACAGAATCAGTGAGTGCATCACTGAACCACACGCGGCGGAAGATGGCGTCGCTCTCGGAGACGTTTTCATGTTCGTCTTCCTGCCATTGGTTCCAGATGGCGTAATAGAACGTCCCGCCGTTATTGGCCAGGTTCGCCGCCTCGCCGGAGAGATCCTCGCGATCGTGTTCCAGCCAGTCGAAGCCTAAGGTGGTTTCACCGGTGCCTGAATTGTAGTATTCGACCAGGTCGTAGTCGTCGCCCCAGCTGGTGGCGCGGCTGTAGAACAGATCCAGTGGGGTAGCTTCGCCCGCGGCGACGGTGGTATTGTCGCCTGTTTCGTAGACGATGAAGTACTTTGAAGGATCACGCACGTCGTCAGGGTAACCGGCGAAGCCGATTCCCTTCAGGTCCGTGACGGGCAGCATCTTGATGCCGCCGGTGGGCGTGTAGCGCGGATCGAGGATCGTCTCTTTGTTGCCGGTGAGCTGGGAGAGATTGCGCGACTGCTCGAACGCGCCTGCGGCGTAGTCAAAACAGACCGTCGTGTAGTCGGACCCTGCGCCATAGTTCTCACAAGCGGTGGGGTCTGATCCATCCCCCGTCTCGCCAACGCCGCCGAGCTCTGCCGGCGTGGTGGTCCAGCTCTCGCCCCCGTCGAAGGAACGACGGGCGTAAAGGTTGTAGTGATCGTTGCCCACGCTGTTGGCCTTCCAGTTGGGCGACCAGGCGTACATGATCATGATGAAATCGCCGTCGATGAAGCCGCGGTGGCCCTTGGCGACATCGTAAGGGTTTTCCCAGGTCTGATCATCGAGATCGTTATCGTCACATTGGAATCCGCCCAACGTTGACGACCCATCACACTGCCGCCACTCCGTCACCTTGGGGAAGGGCGAGGTGCCGCCGTCCCAGGGGAACGCTGCTGCACAATCGTCGCCGCTGGCGCCGTTGTCACAGGAGACGATAGTGCTACCGGAGACGTTGATCATATTATCAAGACAGAGCCCCTCCACGTAGTGGGGATTACTGCCGTCCGTGTAAACCCACTCGGCACAGGCCATGTTGTCGTAGGCGTAGGGGTTGTAACCGACCGGCAAGCAACGCTCTGTGGTAGCGGGGTCGCCGTCTGTCTCACATGTTTCCCACACGTCGTCCGGCACAATCAGTCGTCGCAGGAAGATGTCGGCGGGCCCTCCCTGGTTAAGGATACCCTGTTTGACAATCAACACCGCCGAGGTCCCGCTATCTCCGATCTGATGGATGGGTTGGGAGAAGTGGGAGAAGCGGCGGGAGATCTCAGTCTCATAGAACTCATTGCCGAAGTCATCTTCCAGCAGCGCATAGAACGCTCCTTCGCCATCAGGGCACCGCGCGGTATCGCCGGCATCGTGGGGGTTACAGACCGCCGGTTGGTTGAGCATACCGCCTTGTCGCACGAAGGTCGGGTTTTGCAGATCGAAGGAGTAGTACCACATGTTCTTGCCGATATCGACAGGCTCGACGTCTTCGTCGGTGGCTCCTTCGCCCAGGGCCTTGGATTCTTCAGCGCCCATGACGACGAAGGCGCTGTCGTAGACTAAGTCGCCGTCGCTGTCGTAGGGCTGTACGTTGACGCGCGGTCGGGACGCGCCGACACGACCTTGCAGGACACGACCGTCTTCGGTCTGGCACAGGTTGAGCGTCGTGCCCCCGGGATTGGTCCACGAGACTGTTGTTGTGCAGAATGTTGAATCTGTGGATTGTTGGATGTCAACATTACCATCATCCCAACCAGCATCGGGTAATTCCGTCAGGCCATAGGGATCGGTATCGTCGAAGTTGACGTAGCAGTATAGGTCGCTGCCGGTCGCCTTACACATCTTATTGTCCGTTAGTCGTACCGGCATGGCCATGGGCACGGCCGATTTGGGCATTGTCTCGCCAGCGTATTCGGCAAGCGATACCGGATCGACGGTTGCCGGATCACCATCCGCGTCAACCTGATCAAAGTTTTCTATCGAGATGAACGAATACCAGAGATCGGTCTGCTGGTTTACGACCGCGCCGGCCCAACCCTCGCCCGGGCCGAGACCCTGACCGGGTCGCAGCCCTTCGGGGGTCTTCCTGCCAGGTCATCATGAAGCCAGCGGCGCTGTCGGCGTTCATTTCCAGGCGATTGGCGTCGCGACGACCCGAAGTAAGGCGTTCTGCTTTGGTCCAGACGATGTCGTACAAATTCGTTTCTGGGTCTTGCAGCAGTTGGCCGCGGGCGGACCAGATGCAGGAATAGGGGATCTCCCCCACTTCGGGAAAGCCTTGCAGCGTGTAATCTACCGATTTTTGGCTGCCGGCCACGCCCCAGATATCCCGCACGTAGAGGTCTGGCAAGCCAAATTCGGTTTGCAGTGCTTCAATCTCGTCTTCTGTGAAGGTGTGTATAGGAGAACCACCATTACAGTACTTGCTGATCCAGCCGACCAGCACCTTATCACCGGCGATGGCAAAGGTTATGCTATGCGCGTCGCCGGGGTATGCATGACCGTTCTCCAGGACAAAAGAAGAGAGATCTGCCGACATGGAGAGGTTGGTGCGCTTCCATGTCGCGCCATCATCGAGTGAGAGAGCGGCGTGGGCGTCATGTTCACCAAACCCGGCCCCACTCATAATGCTCATTTCACCCGCTAGATGTTCTTCTGGAAGGCTGTCGAGGTAGACGGCCACCAATGGCTTGGCGTAGTCCCGCGTCTCAACTAAAGCGCCTCCAGCATCATAATACTCTAGGGGCACACCCACGGTTCCGTCCGAAGACTGTCCGGGCACGTAGAATGCCATATGCCCAATGCTAGCTCCATCGGTCTCTAGGTCAGGTGTCTTGGAGACGTTGCGCCGGAAAATTGGACCGTCGTCTGCCAGCGCCGAGCTGAGCGTGAGCGTGATCAGCACGCTGATTAGACTTAACGTCAGAATCTGCTTCAAAAGGGCTCTCATGATTTCACCTCCATGTGTGAGCAAATTTGCGATTTTATTGGCCGGTTTAGATAAAGCGGATGGTTCATACGCTACACTCCTATCTTGTGGGATATCGGTCCATCGCTCTCTGCTAATCAGTGGCCAGGCGATTGATCGTGCGGTGAAGCCACTCGATCTTTTCCTCCACGGTGATCTCCGAAGTGGAAGGTAGGTAACGCTTGATGATATGGGATAGATCGGTAGCGCTGAGGGCGTTGTGCTGGTGACAGGTCAGTACCGCCACTCGATTATGCTTGATCTCGACGCCGATAATGGGAATGTCAGGACGGTTTCGCATAAAGGGGAGGATGAAGTGCAGATCAGGTAGATCCCAATCGAAGATGATCATATCCGGCGCCAGGGACACCAGGTGCTGGTCGAGGGAGAAATCTGTGATGTCGATTCGCATGATCCCCACGTTCACTTGCTCCTCATCCAGGTTCGCCTCTACCGTATCCATCAACAACGAGTTGCCGCAAAGGACGATCAGTTTTTCTCCGTTCATGTGACACTCCATTTTGGGTTTCCTCCAGTCGTTCCCTGATCCTATCAAAAAGTTATGTGTGACAGGAGCCGTCACTGTTTGCCACTGTACTTGCAGCATATCATCTGGAGAGGACGTTTTGCAATCCCTCGTTTCTTGATTGGGGGATGAAAAACGAGGGAGTTTTGAGGTCAAATCTACGTTAAAGAATTAATTCTTTCGTTCTGGAGAATTAACCATTTCCAGCGGGATGCTGCTCTGAACACGGAGTGTCTGAAAGCAAAGTCCCCCGAGGAGGTCCCCGGGGACAGAATTTCTGGTTAGAGGGCTAATGCTTCGGTAGCGTGGGTCACCCTGCCCACGTTCTGTGTGGGCAGGGCATGTACCTTGTAGACTGCGCTTCAGGCCTGGAGATTCAGGTAAGCGTGCCGGATAGGCGCGTTGATCAGCCCGTTGCGCATGGCGAATTGGGCCGCTTCGTGGCGGTGGTTCAGGTGAAGCTTTCCCAGGATGTTACGTATGTGCGTCTTGACGGTATGAATGCTGATCGTTAGGGTGTCGGCGATCTCCTGATCCGTATGGCCCCGGGCGACCAGACAGAGCACCTCTTGCTCCCGGGGCGTCAATGCCGGCACGTCGTCATCCCAATGGGAAGGCCGAGAATCGAGGCGGCGAAACTCGTCGAGAATGCGGCTGGCCAGGGTGAGGGGCAGAGCGGCCTTGCCGTGTACGACGCCCCGCAGCAGCGTAAGCAGCTTGGAAGAGCGAATGTTCTTCAGTAGATAGCCCTGGGCCCCGCAGCGGATGGCTTCGAAGAGTCGTTCGTCCTGATCGCAGACCGTCAGCATAACGATGGTTGTCTCCGGCAAGATCTCTTTGATGTGTTGTATCGCCTCGATGCCGTCGCAGCCAGGCATACAGATGTCCATCAAGATGAGGTCCGGTTGAAGCTCTTGTGCCTGAATGAAAGCCTCCAAGCCGTCACAGGCTTCTCCGAGGACTTCGAAGTCCGGCTGTGCGTCGATGATGTTGGCGAGGCCCTCACGGAAGAGCTCGTGGTCGTCCACGAGCAGTACGTGTATCTTGTCCATCGTCCCACCCCCTTTGTGAGCTGCAATGTTGGCTCTACTGAAATAACTAAATATCTCACCACAGAGACACGAAGGGCACAGA
>CAZCPK010000098.1:0-10852 GCA_964500755.1 uncultured Anaerolineales bacterium | reverse complement strand
TCACACGGATTCACACAGATTGAGGCCATCCACGCGCCTTACTGGGCACTTGAGGGAAAAAATCTGTGCAATCTGTGTCGATCTGTGTCCCATAATTCAATCACCTGAACGTTTACTTCTAATATACTCAACTGGAGAGAGAGCTATGCAATGGATTCGCGAGTACACGACCGAACCCGAGCGCCGCCGGCTCTACCGCCGCGCGCTGTGGATCACCCTGGTGGGAAATCTCGTGCTGGCGGCAGGCAAGGGCCTGGTAGCCTATCTCTCCGATAGCGCCGCGCTCTACGCCGACGCCGCCAATTCCGCCGCCGACGTGCTCTACTCCTTGTTGATGGTACTGGGACTGTGGGTGGCGCAGCAACCGCCCGACCTCTCCCACCCCCAGGGCCACAGCCGCTTTGAGCCGCTGGTAGGGCTGATGGTCGCGCTGGCGATGGCCTACGCGGGATACGAGGCGGCCCGCGCATCGGTGATGCGCTTCTTGGAAGGGGGGCTGGCGGTCGCGCCGGGCCTACCGGCGTTGGTCTTGTTCGTCAGCGCGGGGCTGAAAGCCGGCATGTACGTCGCCATCCGCCGCATTGCTCAGCGCGTCGCCAGTCCCACGTTGGAAGTTACGGCCCGCGATAACCTCTCCGACGTGTTGGCCTCTGGCGCCGCGCTGCTGGGCACCGTGGGCTCCGCGTACGCACACCCGCTGCTCGACCCGGCCGCCGGCCTCCTGGTGGCGGTGTGGATCTTCCGGGCGGCCTTCGAGGCGGGCAAGGAGAACCTCGATTACCTGACCGGGGCGGGGGCGGATCCCGCGCTGCGCCAGGAATTGGTGCGTACTGCCGCCGAGGTGGACGGGGTCCTCCGCGTCCACCAGGTGATCACCGAATACGCCGGCCCCCAGCTCGTGGTCGACATGCACGTCAACGTCGACGGCGAACTCTCCCTCTCTGACGCGCATACCATCTCCGACCGCGTCCAGGAGCGCCTGGAGGCGCGCGGCGACGTCGATCGCGCCTACGTCCACGTGGAGCCGTGCGAGAGCGAGGCGCGATTGGAAAGCGCCAGATGCGCCAGAGCTAGAACAGAAGAATCGGCGTGCCCCGAGGACGAGACCTTAGATAAAGTCGGGGGCTAGCTGAGGCCCAGATCGCGCCAGGCGGCCTGCACCTGCAGCCGGGTCTCCGCCAACGTCCCGGTCGTCTCGATAACGACGTCGGCGCGGGCAATTTTCTCTTCCTGCGGGGGTTGCGCGTCGATGCGCTGCTCGGCCTCGGAGCGTGGTAGCTGCCGAAAGGTCATCAGCCGCTCGCGCTGCACTTCTCGCGGGCAGGTGGTCACCCAGACAGTATCGTAGTCTTCCGCCATCCCGCTCTCCAACAGTTTTATCGCTTCCACGACGACCACCGGCGCAGCGCTGTGGTCAATCTGCCGCGCGACGGCCTCGCGGACGGCGGGGTGCACACACGCCTCGAGCCGGGTGAGGGCGTCGGCGTCTGTGAAGACCTGCGCGCCCAGCGCCTGCCGGTCGATGGAGCCATTCGCCCGTAGAATGTCTGGACCGAACGCGGTGACGACGTCGTCGTAAGCCGCGCCGCCGGGCGCCATCACCCGGTGCGCGACCCGGTCGGCGTCGATATGCTCGGCCCCCAGTTCCACGAGCATCTGGGCCACCGTGGACTTTCCTGTGGCGATGTTCCCCGTCAGTCCGATAACGTAAGGGGATTTTGAGCGATTGTGGCGAGGTCGTGGATTCATGAGATACGCAGCGGCTAGGTCGCGCTCTCGGCGTCGGCGACGGCGGCCCACTCCTCCAGCAGCACGTCCATTTTCTTCTCGACCTGCCGATACTCGGCTCCGAGCCGCGTAACGCCGTCGACGTCCTGGGCGCGTCCGGCAGCTTCCAGCGCCGTGGAGAGCTTGCGCAGTCGCCCCTCCAACCGGTTAATGTCGGCTTCTAGAGAGGCCAGATGCTCCTCCTGCCGCGCCAGAGCGCGCTCGCGCTCGCGGTGGCGACGGCGCTCCTCGTCGCGGCGCCGTTGCTCCGCGTCGCGCTGGATCTTTGCCTGCGGATTCTCTTCTCGCTGCGCCTGGTGCCACTGCTCGTAAGCCAAATACCCTTTGAAAGAATGTAACCATCCGTCTTCCAGGGCCCAGACGTGGGTGGCGATCTCGCGGATCAAGTAGCGGTCGTGGCTGACCATCAAGATCGTCCCCTTGTAGCTGTCCAGGATCTCCTGGAGCATCTCCTGCGAGGCCAGGTCCAGGTGGTTGGTCGGCTCGTCCAGCAGCAGAAAGTTGGCCTGCTGCAGCGCCAGCAGCGCCAACGCCACGCGGGCCTGCTCGCCGCCGGAGAGCACACCGATCTTCTTGAAGACCGTCTCACCCCGGAAACCGTACCGCGCCAGAAAGGAGCGCGTCTCGCCCATCGAGTTCATCCCCGCGTCCAGCAGCGTCTCCAGGATCGTCTTCTCCGAATCCAGATGCGCCTGTACCTGGGCAAAGTAGCTGATGTGGACGCCGGTCCCGCGCCGCACCCGGCCCTGAAGTGGTTTGAGGTCTTTGAGGATCGTGCGCAGCAGCGTCGTCTTGCCCGAGCCGTTGGGGCCGACCAGAGCGACGCACTGCCCACGCCGGATCTCGGCTTCGTCCACGTGGACGAGCGGAATGCCATCGTCCGGATAACCGGCAGCCAGATCGTAAAGGCCCAACACGAGATTACCGCTACGGAGATTGGCCTGGAGATCGATGTGCAGCTGAGCGTGTTCCTGGGGCTTTTCGATGCGCTCCATGCGTTCGAGACGCGTCTCCCGCCCCCGGGCCTGGGCGCTACGCTGCCCGGCCTTATACCGGCGGATGTAGGCTTTCGTCTCGGCTATGTGCGCCTGCTGGCGCTCGTATTCCGCCAGCCGGCGGGCGCGCCGCTCCTCGCGTAGCTCGGTGTACGTCGTATAGTTGCCTGGATAGCTCTCCAGCGTGCCAAAATCGAGTTCCCACACCTGTTCGACGACGGCGTCCAGAAACGCCCGATCGTGCGCCACGACGACGAGCGAGCCATTCCAACTTTGCAACTGTTCCTCCAGCCACTCAATGCCGTCCAGATCCAGATGGTTGGTCGGCTCGTCCAGCAGCAGCAGGTCGGGCTCTTCCAGAAGCAGACGGGCCAGCAGCGCGCGCGTCTTCTCGCCGCCGCTTAGATGGGCGACGGGTTTGGAAAATTCCTCGTTTTGGAACCCCAGGCCGCCCAGAACTTGTCCGATGCGCGCCTCGTACGTGAAGCCGCCCACGTCCTCGAAAGCGTGCAGCAACCGACCGTACCGGTCCATCGCCGCGGCCTGGACGTCGGGATCGTCGTCGGTCATCTGTTCCTCAAGACGACGCAATTCGACGGCCTGCGCCTGTAGATCCGAGAAGACGGCCGTCATCGCCTCCCAGAGCGTGCCCTCTCCCTCGAAGTCCGGGATCTGCGGCAGGTAGCCGAGACGCACGTGGCGGGCGCGGTGAACGTTTCCCGCGTCGGGCTCCAGCTCCCCGGCCAGGATTTTCAGCAACGTGCTCTTGCCACAGCCATTGGGGCCCACCAGGGCGATGCGTTCATCGTGGTGGACGCTGCAGGAAAGCTCGGTGAAAACTTCCTGTCCGCCGTAGTATTTCGCCAGTTCATTCGCTGATAATATCGTCATATCGCTGTCATTATACCAGAACCTGCACGAGGTTGCTTAGAGATAAAAACCCAAACTCGTTTTGTCCTTAGCGCTTTAGAGGGTATAATGAAGCTCAGATAGGTGTCTTCGTAGTCTGAGAATCGTTAGGATATAGTAAGATGTGTTTCGTTCACTCAATTTAGATAGGGAGGTGTACGCATGAAACAGCTACCCCCCGGCCTACAGCACGTGATTGCTGAGACGAAACTCTTCACCGATGCCCGAGACTATGTAATTCTTCGTTTACCGCGCGATCATGACGAGCAGGCCAGACAGATCATCGAGCACTGCCAGTCCTATACCGCCTTCTTCGGGAAGGATAAAGATGAGATCACGCTGGTCGTGCCGCTACAGGTCTGGCAGCCGCTCACTCCGACCGTGGATCAGGTCGAAGAATCAACGGACTATAGATTGATCACCTTCGATCTACCCGTGGATCTGGAACTGGTGGGCTACCTGGCGACGTTGGCTTCGGCAGTGGCGGAGGTGGGCGTGAGTATTTTTTCGGTCTCCATGTTCTCACGCGACCACTTCTTTGTGCCGGCCGAGGATTTTGAACGGGCCTGGGCGGTCTTACATGACTTGATTCGCGATTGTCAGGAGAATGAAGCTGCCAACGGTATCTGAAGGGCATGAACCTCACGTTTCCATTCGCGACGGTACTTCTCCCGAATCCCACCACGGAGCGCGGAGCGTTTTCGCAACGCTCCTTAGAATACGGAGTCTCACTTGAGTAGCATACACTTCTTACTGGGCAAGACGCTCGGTAAATACCAGGTCAGCGAGCATTTAGGGCACGGCGGCATGGCAGAGGTCTACTTGGGCCACCAGTTCAATCTGGAGCGTCAGGTCGCCATCAAGGTCCTCCATCCCTTCTTGGCCGACGAGACCGGTTTCGTCACGCGGTTTCAGCGCGAGGCCCGGATCGTGGCCACCATGCGGCACCCCAACATCGTCCAGGTATACGACTTCGACCATAACGAAGAGCACGATATCTACTACATGGTCATGGAGTACATCCAGGGTCCCACCCTCAAGGCGCGTCTGGAAGAAAACGACATCGACGTAGAAGAAGCGGTCTTTATCGCGGCCTCTATCGCGGACGCTCTGGACTACGCGCACCGCCGGGAGATGGTCCACCGGGATATCAAGCCGGGCAACATCATGTTCACCGACGAAGGACAGCCGGTGCTGGCTGACTTCGGCATCGCGCGTATGTTGAGCTTGACCGGTCTGACGGCCAGCGGCGCGATGGTCGGGACGCCGGCCTACATGGCGCCGGAAATCGGCTCGGGAGAATCGGGGATCGCTGCATCTGATATCTACTCTCTGGGGGTGGTCCTCTATGAGATGGCCACAGGCCGCCTGCCCTTTGAGGCAGAGGTTCCCATGGGCCTGGTGATGAAACATATCAACGATCCGGTGCCCCCTCCGTCGCAGTTTAACGCCGATATCTCCGCAGACCTGGAAGAGGCCATGCTGGGCGCGTTGGCCAAAAAACCCCAGGATCGCTATCCTAACGCCGGTAAAATGGCCACGGCATTGCGAGAAGCCCTGGGACATGCGCCAAGGTATACGACGCCGCGCTCACCAAAACGCAAGCGCTCCAACAAGCTCTCCCCTGCTCGACGCACCCCGCCAAGCCATTGGCTGTCCGGGGGAAGCGAGAATCTGGACGGGAAGGAGAAGCCAGTCGCCGAAGCGGAGCCAGCAAAGCGACGTCCCTTTCTCCTCCGCGCACTGTTCTTCGTCATCGTCCTCCTGCTTGTGGGCGTGGTGGGCGTGGGCATATGGCTGGCAGCGACTCAACAGCTCTCTCAACTCGGCGCTGCCCTCCCCCTCCTTAATCGAACGACGCCGACGACGCCTGAGCCTACCCTCGTCATAGCGGAAGCAACGGCAGTTCCACCGACCGCCACGGCGCCCCCCACCATCACCCCGACGGTAACGCCGACGTCCAGGATACCGACGCCCACGCTCAATCCAGCCTACAATTACGACGCCGAGGTCGTGCGCGTCGTGCTGGCTCCCGACGAGACGCCGGCCTATCCTGAGACCCCATTACTTGCCTATATTACGTTGCGCAACGAAGGCAACGCTCCCTGGCCGGAAGGCACCCGCTTGGCCTTTATCCAGGGAGCCCAGATGGGCGCCCCAAGCACCTTGGGCTTGGAGTCCTTGCCCTCGGGTGAAGACATACAGGTATTACTCCCCTTGCAGGCTCCTGTCGAGCCTGGCGACTATACCTCCTCGTGGGAAGTACAGCTGCCCGATGGGCGAGCGATCAGCCGCCGCATTGAGATAGCCACCGAGGTGAGTGCGGAAGTCCCACCCCCCACGGTCACAACAGAGCTCGCCTCTCCCGAGATAACACCTACCCCCGTGGAGCCCCTGACGCTTTCGGCGCCCACCTTGATTCAATGGGAAACTGGTGAACAGCAGGACCTGTGGTATGGTACGTTAATGTTGGACGCTGAAGGCGGAACCGGCAACTATCAATTCTACCGGGAAGCTATTCGTGAAGATACAGCGCTTTCTGGGAATAGTTTCGAATTCAGTTGGCGTCGTTGTGAAGACTTCCCCCTGGAGCTCTTTGTCGTCTCCGGCAACGAAGTGGAACGCTGGCAGGGAACCATCGCGTATCCCGAACCAGAGACTTGCGCACCTTAGCATCATCCAGGTGGGAAGTGTACGATACTTTGGGCTTTGGCTGATGAAGCGTTAGACGTTGACTCAAGTGAAGAGGCGGAATCCACTAGAGCTTATAAGGCCTGGTCTTTCAGGCCTGGTCTTTCAGGCCTAGTCTTTCAGGCCTAGTCTTAAGGTAACCAATGATACACATACACACATACGATCAGGCCTGCTACGGTCAAATCTCAGAATCATCGGGTGAAGAAAAATGATGGAGAAAACGTCTGCCACAAGGATCCCCCGAAGATACCGTTGGCTTGTGATGTTAGTCGGTCTGTTGGTCTTCGTAGTACTCGGCCAACTCACGCGCGCCTTACCTCACCCGCTCCTTCCGAACACCTCTCTTAGCCTCAACGTCATCATTCCTGTATTGGTCGGGTATTGGTGTGGACTACTCCCGGGCGCGATCGTGGGAGCGTTTGGCCCCTTTCTCAGTTTCCTGCTCAATCTACAATTAGGACAACCGGACTTCTTTTTATTAGCAAACATGGTCTCCTACACGGTCATGGGCGCAGCCGCCGGCTGGGAGGACGGTCACGAGACCCGGTTGGGCGCCTCGCTGACGGTCCTGGTAGGTCATTTCTTGAATCTGATCATCTACGCGCTAACTGGAGTACTGCCCCTTTCTCTATTGACCCAACCCGCCCTCTGGGTGGGTCTCTTGGCCGAGGTGATGTTCAACCTGATTGTAATCATGCTCTTTCTCGGATTGGTGGAGCAACTGCGGAGCCCCAATGCCAATTGGGCCTGGCGTCAGCTAGGGCGCAAAAATTTCGCCCTGCTCGCTGCGTTCAATTTTCTCCTCCTAACCCTGATTCTCACCGGCTATCTGCAGGGCATCCCCTTCATGGACTACTTCCTGATCTTGCCGGTCGTGGTGAGCGCTTTGACTCTGGGCTTTTTGGAATCGTGGTTCTTCGCCCTCATGATCACCGGATTTTTGGGCAGTATCATTCTCTCCCAAGGGATGACCGCCGCCTTTAGAGAGGTCGCGCTTGTCCTGATTTTAAACGCGGTAGCCGTGGCTCTGGGGGACACGGTCAGCAACCTGCGATGCCAGCGATCCCTGGCGGAGATACGCCTAGAGGAAATTCAGCAAGCGTATTCCGTGCTCTCAGAGGCGGATCACATTAGAGAACAGATGATCCAGAATATCTCCCACGAGCTGCGCACGCCGCTCTCGATCATGTTAGGCTATACAGAGCTGCTGACCAGCGGTGCGTGGGGCAACCTCACGCCGGCCCAGGCCGAGGCGACCCAGGTCATCCGGCGGAACGCGCATCAGCTCTCCCAGATCGTGGAGAAAGTTACGGTATTGGATAGCGTGGACGATGGTGTAATCACCTGCCACCCCACCTCGCTGACCTCGTTGGCCAAAATATCAATACATACCCGGCAACAAGACGAGGAGCTGGCCCCCTACGATTTCGAGCTCTTCGTTGAGGGGGATATCCCTCCTCTATTTGGCGACGCCCGTTACCTCAGCCTGTCCATCGAGGCACTTCTGGATAACGCCGTAAAATTTAGTCCCGAAGGGGGACAGGTCACCTCACGGCTCTGGTGCGATGAGGGACGAGTTCACTTCGCCGTTACCGATCAGGGCATCGGCATCTCTCAGAAGGAGCAAAAGCATCTATTTGAGTGCTTCTATCAGGTGGACGGCTCGACCCGGCGCCGCTTCGGCGGTCTGGGCACCGGCTTGGCCCTGGTCAAAGAGGTCGTGCGGGCCCACGGCGGTGAAGTCTGGGTAGAAAGTGATATGGGACAAGGAAGCACCTTTGGCTTCTGGCTCCCGGTGGACTTTAAATCGGTGCAAGCTAGCGAATCCATATTCGCCTTCACCCAGTCAAATTAGAGAATCCGATCCTTTACAACATCTACGCATAAGAGAAACGGAGACAGATCATGGACGCCAATGAGATGGTCCGATTGATACGCTCGCGTGGCGTGACGGACTCGGCGGTTCTGGACGCCATGCAAAACGTGCCACGCCATCGCTTTGTGCCTGAGATGCCCAAATCTCGCGCCTACGGCGACTATCCGCTCTCCATTGGGCACGGACAGACCATTTCGCAGCCCTACATCGTCGCCCTGATGACGGCGGAATTGGACGTGGACGCCGGGGATAAGGTACTGGAAGTCGGGACCGGCTCCGGCTATCAGACGGCGATTCTGGCCGAGATGGGGCTGGAGGTTTACACCATCGAGGTGATCCCGGCCTTGCAGCAGAAGGCACAGCTACAGCTGGAGGCATTAGGATACAAGAATATCCACTATCGTGTCGGGGATGGCACCCAGGGCTGGGCAGAACACGCACCCTATCAGGGAATCATCGTCACCGCCGCGCCGCCCAGGGTGCCGGAGCCCTTGCGGGAGCAGCTCGCCGACGGTGGAACGCTGATCATCCCCGTTGGGCCCCGGGGGCGGTACCAGACGCTGAAGAAGATCATCCGCCGGGGCGACGAGTTCCGGACCGAGAGCCTGGGCGGCGTCGCCTTCGTGCCGCTAGTGCCAGACGAAGACTAACGACCATCTCTGTTTTGTCGGTCATGCAACGGCTCGTGAAAACGTTGCTTCCTCACACCTTAGCGAAAGAGCGTCAGCAGCAGCTTGCCCTGGATCTGTTTGAAGGTCGCGCCCTGCTCGACGCACTGGACTGCCGTCGGCCCATCGACGATGCGCGTGCCCGCCACCGCGTCGACGCCGTAGGCGAAGAAGCGCTCCGATAACGGAGTGGTCCCCCCCAACACCACGACGAAAGCGTCGGCGCGACAGTGCGCGACCAGCGCGTCGAAGGTGTGATTCAGCAACGACGTCCCGGTCAGCCCCACGACATCGGCCTGCGGTAAGACGTTCGGCATTTCAGACGCCGGGAGATCCCCCACGCGCGGGTTACGTTCCAGCACCCAGAGGGTATCGGCGATCTCACGTAGTCTTGGAATAAACGGGAAATGGCCCACGATGGCGACGTTGCGTCCCGCGCCCCGCTCGGCAATCACGTCGGCGGCGTTGACCTCCGTGCAGGCGCCTACGTCGATGTCGAGGAGCGCGTTGAGCGTCGCCACGCCCACGCTCGCCTCCAGTACACTGGGGGAGCGGGTGAGCTCCAGGAGCTCGGGGACCGAGCGCCGCAGGAGCTGTCCGGCCTCCCGGACCGGGGGACGCTTGCCGTGGTGATGATCGTCCCCTCCACCGTGTAGCGTGGAGGAAATGCCCGTCCGCGACTCTCGCCCCAATCTCACACTGACCGCAGTCCAGTGCGCCCCAATCCGTACCGTGGGGGTCTCGGCGCGCGCTGCGTTTTCGGCGACTTGTGCGGTTAGATCGTTGATAATCGTCATCGTGTTGGCCTCCATCCTTGATTCTTCGACACAGTTTATTATAATGTCTCTCTATGAAACTGCTATTGACACGCCACGGCCAATCATTTCGGCAGACCGAGGGTGAGAGTGCGGGCGAGGACGCGCCGCTGACCTCGCTCGGCAAGCTGCAGGCGCACCGCCTGGGCAAATACCTGCGCCGCCATCGACCTCCGGACCGCATCATCGCCAGCGACCTGCAGCGCGCCCGGGTCACCGCCGAGATCGTCGCCCACTACTGCGATCTTCCGGTGGAGATCGAGGCGGAGCTGCGGGAGTTCGAGAGTTGGGCGGCAGGCGTCGCCCCCGATCCCCGCTCACCCTGGGACCCCGCGCCGCAGACGACGGTCCACCCGGGACACATCGCGTTTCGTCGCCGGGTGCGGAACGCCCTGCGGCACATCGTTACGGATGTCGACGACGAGAGCACCACGCTGATCGTCGCCCACGGCGGCACCGTCGGGACGGCGTTGCGGGTCCTGATGGGGGCCATGACACCGCACCTCTGGACGGCGAATACGGCCCTGCACAGTATCCGCTGGACGGGAGAATTCTGGCTGATCCAGTACGTCAACTGTCTAGAACATCTACCGCACCCACTAAGGACCTGGTGACCTATGAACGATAAGGGTATCCCGCGTTTCTGGATCTGGACCGGCGTGCTCCTCGCCGGGGGGTTCGTCGTCGCCTTTCTGCTGCTGACGCCGTCGGAGATTCTGCGCAAGGCTGACTACCTGGGTGCCGCCGTCTGCCACCGCATCCCGTCGCACAGCTTCTTTATCGAAGAACATCAATTGCCGCTCTGCCAGCGCTGCACCGGCACTTTTAACGGTGCGCTGCTGGGCCTGCTCTTCCAGTGGATCGTCCTGCGGCGGCGGAAAGCCCAACGCTTCCCGCCCCTCTGGATCTGGCTCCTGATGGGCGTCTTCTTCGCCGCCTGGGCCCTGGACGGCTTCAACTCCTTCACCACCTTCGAGACGCGCGCCACGGGCATCCTGGGCTACGCGCCGCAGCCGTGGTTGCGTCTCCTGACGGGCACGCTCACCGGCATGAGCATCAGCATCGCTCTCGTCGCCGCCTTCAACCAGACGATGTGGCTGGACGGTG